>JASHTR010000222.1 GCA_030040455.1 Terriglobia bacterium
GGCATCACGGAGGTAATCCGAAATGATTCGGACACCGGGAGCAAGAGGGCGGTCCTTATTGTCGATCACTCCGTTGCGCCGGGAATAGAGCCCCGTCAACGTCGTTCCCCGGCCCGGCGCGCAAAGGGCGTTAACAACAAACGCGTTCTCGAACCACAGGCCCTCGCGCGCGAGGCGATCCATATTCGGTGTATGGATGAGGCTGCTCACAGGACTCTGATCCCACGCGAGCAAGGACGCTTCGCGTCCCGCCATGTAACTGAGCTCATCCGGCCGCTGGCCGTCTGTCATGAAGATCACAAAGTTGGGCCGCGCGGAACTTCCGGAGCTCCGTTCGCGCGGCGGGCTTGCGGCAGCGGCGAACGTGCTTCCTACTGCTGCTCCACCCAATTTAAGCGCATCGCGCCGCGAAAGTGTTCTCACAGTACTCATTAAGACCTCATCAGTGGTTCGTGGGTTTTGAGCCAATCCCGATACGCGGTATAGAGTCCCGTAGAAGCGGGTGACCCGCAGAAAGCCGTTGAGTCGGGCTCGTTCATCATCCCCTGGTATTGGTATACCAGGATTTTCTCAACCCAGGGCGAAACAGCCTCCAATTGCCGGAGAACGCGCGTGAACGGAGCGGGAAGTAAAGCGCTCCTGTAGACGTCCCCTTCAAACTGGAATATCTCGACATCCGCCCAGATGGCCGCTCTCCGGGCGCGGTCGTGAGCCTTTCTTAAGCCCTCGAAGAAAGCGGGCGTCTCTTCTACAGTAGATTTGCGGACGCCAACCTCATCCTGATAGGCAACGATGTCAACGTCCAGGGACTCCAACTGTCTTACAAAATTGTCGTCGGGGACAGCAACGCGCGTCCCATACGGAGCAATCAGGATACGCGCTTTGGGCGTCAATTGGCGAGCCAGCCGCGAGCAGGCATTGACGTACTGAATAAACTCTGCGGAGAAATACCGGTTAATAAATGCCTCATTCGGCCAGTACCAACCGTAGAAGCTCGGATGATGACCGTAAAGACTGGAGAGTTCTTCGATGGCCCGCAGCCGATTCTTAGCGGCAGCAGGGTCAGAAATGATATTGGGGCTATCCCAAGTGCCGTAAAATCCTCCTCCGATAAAGAATTTAACACCGTACTTGTCCGCCGCCGAGAGAACTGTCTCCATCAGGTCGCGGCAGCCTAATCGCCACGGCGGGAAAATCGTCGTGGGGTAAAAAGACCGGTAGTAGAGGGCGGTCGCCATAAGCACGAGGTATTCCATCCCTGCGTCCGCGATTTCTTTGACCTTGCCTTCCCACTGGCGACAACTAAAGCAGGCGCAGGCAGGATTCCAATCGACCCCCTCCACGGTGGCGTGATGTTGAAATTCAAACCAGGTTCCCGATATTGGTTTGGTGATCGCCGATGCCTCCCTGCCACCCGCCTTTCTTGGAAAAGCCTGTAGTATCGCCCCGCCCACTCCAAGATCGTAAAGGAAGTCCCTGCGGTTCAACATGGCTCTAATCTCCCAGCATCACCGGCAAAAGAGTTTGAAGATGAGCGCCGATTTCACATTGATGGGTGAGCTCCCAAAGCGAAACGCTCATATGCCGCATGGCCAATACCGCGCAAATCCAGGATTGAGTCCAGCCGGTTTCGATCGACCACGCTCCCCATCCCCAATCGGAATTGCTGGCCCAATAGTCCCAGCGGTCAAAATCGAAGGCGCGATACCAACCGCTGTCGAGCTCGGGATGAACGTCCGAGTGGATTTGAACCCGGCAGAGAAAATTGGCGAGCTTGTTTTCCGCCTCGCGGTAGAATGGATCGCCCGTGGCAGCGGCCGCTTCATGCAATCCGAGAATGGCAAAATTGCACGTGTAGAGGAGGTCGCAGGCGGGATCGCCATTGCGCTGGATTAAGGGTGCTTCAGCGGTTCCGTACTGGCCGTTCGACATCGGCGGGCCGTACCTGCTCTTTCCAACCGGGCCTAGCTCTTCGCGGATCGCGCCGGAGGAGTCTTGCAGTCGAAGCAGGTCCCCGGCAAGATGCTTCAGCCACTGGCGATGCTCGGCAGTGTCGTCGACGCGAATAAGCCAAGACAGCGCGAGCAGCATCCGCGCCCGTTCTTGCTGAAAGCCGTTGCTCCATTGCCATTGAGCCGGGTAAGCCGCAACCGTCATTTGAATGGCATTCCTGGCGCGCTCCAGAAAGGGAGCGTAATGCGTCTTATCGTAAGCGCGCAGGAAGCACGCCCAAAGGTACGCCTCATAGTGGGGATGGTAATTTACGGTTTCCTCTTCGTAGAAATGCCGCCAGCCCAAATGTTGCAATTGCTGCTCGGTAAGGGCGTTGCGGCGAAAGCCCAATTTCCCACTGGTCCGCAGGTTGGCCAGCAAACACGCGAGAAGCCTCTCGTCCCAGCGGTTTGACTTAAGCATCGCCGCTGCGGCCATGATTCCCAGCATGGTCCGGGCATTGTCATCGCCATAATAGATGCCCGCAGCCGTAGGCAGGCTCCAGCCAAGCAGGCCGAAGGAAGGACTATGAGGATCGCTGCGGGGTCCCATGCCCAGTGAAGACTTGAAACAGATAAAATCAGTCAAGTTGGCGGCGATCTTGCTATTCTCCACCTTATTCTCAATAGAGCCTGAAAATGCCATCGCCATGGAAGTTTCAGCCGCGCAATCGCTGCGCAGGTGCCAGCCCACCGGTTGTGTGCCGTCCCACTGGATGTTGTTCGAAAACCCCTCGAGGATTCCTTCGCTGCCATCGCCGGCCGGCCACGACGCCCGTGGACCCGGATGCGGCGAAGAAGCGTATTTCTGAGCCAGCGGCTGCCAGGACGGAGCCACAAACAATCTGGCCTTGGCGTACCATGCCACTCCCCGTTGAAAGGCATTCAGTTCGGCGCTCTCGGGCAATTCGGCGTGCCGGCTATAGGAGGGATGAACAGAGGGCGTCCAGCGCGGCACCAGAATATCATCACCAGGGGCGAGCCAGGCGAGGATCCATTGCCAGACGCGCTGCCATGCCTCCGACGGCGCATATCGCCCGGTGATGAAGTTGCTCAGCTTCGTTGTCGCGATCAAGATGTGCTCTGCCGGATGCTCGAAGAGAACGGGCTGTACACCTTGTTGCGGCAGGCCGAATACCGCCCTGTCAAAACCGGCAACTCGTGCGAGGACCAAGGCAGCGTTTCCAGCCGTCGAGGGGACATAAGCACAGTCATGAATCGCAAGAACCCGCATTTTATTGAGCGCAGGAGCAAACATCTCGGAAGCGACCACCACTCTGTCCAGCAAGTTGTGGTTTTTGCCCAATGGGGCGTGATCGGGCTTGCCGAGATTTACGCCGGGCACAGAAGAGGGGAATTCCACGTACAGGCGCAAGCTTTTTCGAGCTGCTCCGTCAAAGACGCTGCGTTCAAGCTGAGTGGTTTTTGCCGGATAACCTTCGGCTAGAACGAGCACTCCCGAGCCTCGCGGAGCCTGATTCACAGCCTCGCCGGGCGTCGCGTAACGCGCCCTTGAGACGCCCGAGGCACCGAGCACTCGATAGAGATCGTTCTCTGGGGAGCAACTGAAATAAAGCCGCGCGCGAGTAGAGGCTAAGGAGAGACGCGACGCTAACGCTGCCGCCGGCAGGACCGTCAGCGCTTTCAGCGCGTCACGGCGCGGGAAGCGGAATTTTCGATTTGTCAATGACCCCTCTAGAACTCTAGCCGTAGAGCAAACTGGATGTCGCGACCGCTCGTATTTGAAGTGGAAAAAATACGGCCCACCTGTGAGGGAACGCTGATGTTGCTGTCCGGATTGGAAAAGCTCGGGTGATTGAGCACGTTAAAGAAATCTGACTCGAACCGTAGATTGAATCGTTCGCCGAGCCTAAAGTTTTTGAAAACGGAGGTATCCCATTCGTTGTAGCCGGGACCGAAGAGGGAATAAGGCGCGGAGTCGCCGTACGCGAATTCAGAAGGCAAAGCGAACGCGCTGGCATTGAACCAACCGGTAAGACCGGGATTCGAGACGTGCGGATTCCCAATGATACTGGCCCGGCCGCTCGGCCATCCCTGGACCGAGCTGGTAAAATTCACTGAAAAAGGCAGGCCGCTTGCCAGCGTGAGGATTCCTGTTGTTTCCCACCCGCCCAAAACAGCGTTCAGCGGTCCTGGCAAAGAAGACAAAAATCGCCTGCCGGTGCCAAAAGGCAGCTCGTAGACATAATTGGCCACCAGGTATTGCTGCCGAATGAATTCGTCGTTCCCTCGATCGAGGCGAATATCCAGATTATCAGTGGGCACGGTGGTATCGGTGCCCCCGCTGTCAAGAGCCTTAGTCCAGCTATACTCGACGTCGAAGGAAAGACCGGACCCGAAGCGGCGAAGAGCCGAAACTTGCAGAGCCTGCGTGTTGGCGGTCTGGCCGTCCTCAAAGAAATTGATGGAGCCAAAAGGTTGATAGGGTCGGAGCGGCTGGACCGGACCTGGAGCTGGAGCAGGCTGGTTAATATCGAAGTTCTGCGTGTAATGCTCCGTCTCAACTCCCAGGTAGGTGGTGCGCAAGGACATGTTGGGTGAAAGTTGGGACTCGACCGTAAGGTTCCATTCGCCGCTCATGGGATAGCGATAGTGAGTTGGGAATGCACTCACGCTTGGACCACTCGGAACCGCTCCCTGGCCGGTTGGGAACGGATTGGCAAAGGTGAGGGTTGGCGTCGAGCCTGCCAGAGGCTCGAAATCGTCGGCTCCCGTAAACGGTGGATTCACCGCGGCTTCATAGCTCCCGAATTCCCAAGGCCAAACGTCGTAATAAATGCCGTAGCCTCCTCGTAAAACCAAGTGCGGCGTTCCCAGCGGACGGTAAGCGAGCCCAAAGCGCGGGGAGATTTGATCGTCATCAGTGCCGACATAGTTTCCCGGGCCCAGACCCAAAGTGGAGCCTTCCACAATCGGAAGCTCTGGGAACAAGCTTGCATTGTAGGTCCCCTTCAGCACTACGAGTTTGTTTGTACTGGGATACCAATTAGCCATGTTCCCCGTCTTATTCTCAAAAATCGTGGGAAGGTCGTAGCGTATTCCCGCATTCAACGTTAGCCGAGGCGTTGCTTTCCAGTCGTCCTGGAAGTAAAAACCGTACCGGTCATTGGCAGGCGTGGCCTCAAGTGGCGCAATGGCGTAACTTGAGGCTGCGAGGTCGCCTAGCAAGAAATCAGCAAATGCATTTCCAGCGTATTGCCCAGTAAATGAAAAACTGCCGTGGCCGGGAGCCGGATTTTGATAGTTGTAAAACTGCCAGTGGAGAAAAGAAAAGCCACCCTCTAAAAGATGCTTTCCCTTGATCCAGGTTAAATCATCAGAGAACTGACCGGACTGGTGCAAATCGCCGCTTCCCGGGTTGTCGTTGAATCCGGCAAAGCCCGTAATGGAAACCGTAGGAAGGCCGCCTAATCCCGACAAAGGCGATGGCAAGCCGGGAATGATTGTGCTCGGATTGAAGTTGTAATTTTGTGGCTGCATCAAATCCCAGATGCGGTGATATCCAAACGAAGCTAAGTTCATCAACGAGGGCGAGAGGTCGCGAGTGTAGTTGACGGCAATGTCCTGGTCAACCTCGGGGTTCTCGACGGCGCCCCACTTGTCAGTCGTACCCGCCGTATAGAGGGGGCTGACCCGCGCCATATAGTACCGGACGGACAACCGGTTCAAGTCATTGATGGCGTAATCCCCGCGCCCTTCGTAGCGTCGATCACCTTGCCTGTCGCCTACGTTCGCCACCCAGTTGGTGCCCAGGCCGGCGGCTGCCGTAGTAGGCAAATTCGGAGTGTCAAAATAAGGAAAGAAAGCCTTGGAAACAGAGCTGATGTCAGACTGGGGGATCTGATTGTCCGGAAATGGCTGGCCGGTTGCCGGATTTTTGACCGCTGGAAGGCCGCTAAAATCCCCGCTGAGGAGCGCCGCGGTGGGCATGGCGGCTTCGTCCGTAGTTGAAGACCGGTAAGTGAGGTCCTCAAAGCTGCCAAAGAAAAAAAGCTTGTTCCGCTTGATCGGGCCGCCGAGCGAGCCTCCGAACTCGTTGCGGATGAACGGCGCCTTGGTCAAGCTCGTGGCAAAGAAATTGGCAGCCTCGAGAGCCGTATCCCGGTTGTACTCGAAGAGGCTGCCGTGGAACTGGTTCGTGCCCGACTTGGTGACGATGACAACCGCAGTGGAGCCGGCGCCATACTTCGCCGATCCCGTGCTGTCGATCACCTTGAATTGCCCGATGGAGTCCAGGGACGGAACGTATTTTCCCAGAAATTCGTTCTCAGTCTGTAGCGCCTCCGAGCCGTCGATGGTTTCACTGACGCCCGCTCGATAGGTGTCCCCCGCAATGCGGGCCGTCGTTCCGGCGTTTTGAACGCCGGGCGCCAGCGCCAGCAGACCGAAAATGTTGGTACGGCCGTTGAGGGGAATGGTATCGATCTGCTTCGAATCAACCACACTGCCAACCGAAGAAGTATCCGTTTGAACGAGGGGCAAGCTTGCCGTGACCTCGATCGAGGAAACACTCGTGCCAACGGTTAATTTTGCATTCTCACGCACGGTTTGGCTGACGTACAGCACGATGTGATTAACGATGAACGGCTTGAACCCTGGCTGGCGGACGGTGACCTCATACGTGCCCGGTATCACGTTGGAGAACACGTATTCCCCGTCGACGTTCGTTTTTGCCGCAACAGAGACGTTCGTGCCCTCGTTGCGCAGCGTGACTTGGGCCTTGGGCACGACGGCGCCGGATTGGTCCGTGACTCGGCCCAAAATCGTGCCCCAGCCCGTCTGGGCCGGCAGAGGCAGAAGAGTCAGAAACATCACGGTCGCGGTTGCCGCAATGGATAAAATCGCGGCTCGCACCTTTGCCCTCTCGCTCCACTTCTTCCAGAACCAATCGGCTGATTTTCTCATGCTATTTTTTCTCCCTCGCTGACGTTACGATGAAAGGGACCCCGTCCCAGGTTTCTGCCTGCCCAAAGACCTACCGAATACCCCGTGAGCTCACGGCCTCCGCAAGAGCGGATCGTGAAAAGATGAGCGCGTCATCTAGTATACATATCTATATATCTATGTCAAGTGAAAGAGACAACCTGAAAATCGCCGCCCGGCTTTGCGGCGAGATCGATCAACACCACATCCTCCGCTGCCGTTGGCGCGCGTCGCTTCCGCAACGCGCATAAAAACAAAAACGCCCGCCAACGGGGTTTCGTTTAGCGGGCGCGCTCAGAATACGGATGAAATGAGGACTAAAAGCCTGCCATTTCCAGTGAGCGCCAGCCGCTCGTCGAGGTACAACACTTCTCGCCGCGGGCGGAACTCTTGTCGGAGATGAAATCAAGCGTCATCATTGCGATTTTCACAAGCGTACATGAACCTCGCGGTGAACGCAAGCGATTTTTCTTCATTCAACCCCCAAGAATCGCGGTTGAGTACCTGAGTAGAGGCGCGGAGGGTTGAGAATACCGGTCAGCGCGCCGCTGGATGGTTGCGTCGCCATCGCCTCGAGCCGCCCGCAAATTCAATATAAACGCATCTCCGGCGGGGAGACGAACGAGGGGTCAGCGCCCGGTTTTCAGCCTGAGTCCCGCGTCTTCCTCTTCTCCGTCAAAAGGGGGTAGCCAAAAACCGGAACGGGCAGACATTGGAGAGATTTAACCTGATTTTCACTTGACGCGCCGGAGCGCCAGGCTCACAATAGAAGAATATTTATACGCAGCATGTATAATTATGCTGGCGAAAGGAATGGCGGGAGTTGGCAACAGCCGTTGACGAAAAGGTTTTGCCGGCTGAGGTGAAGCCGCCGCAGCCCGAACGGCCGGTGCGCGTGGCGGTGCTGGGAGCAACGGGCTACGCGGGAGGAGAGCTGGTTGCGATCCTCGCGCGGCATCCGGCGGTGAAGCTGACCCACCTGATGTCTTCCGGGCGAAGCGGAAGCGAGCCCATGCTCGTGGTGGAGGCGCACGCGGCCCTGCGGGGCGTTTCGACTTTGCCGATCCGCTCGCTGGATACGGAGCATCTCACGCCCCACACCGTCGACGTGGTGTTTCTTGCCACGCCGCACGAGGTCTCGCACGATCTGGCTCCGGCGCTCCTCGCGCGCGGCCTGCGCGTGGTGGACTTGAGCGCCGCTTTCAGGTTGAAGGACCGCGCCGCCTACGCGGGCTGGTACGGATTTGAGCACCATGCTGGAGAGGTTCTGGCCGAGGCGGTTTATGGGTTGCCGGAGCTCAACCGCGAGGCCATCTGCGCGGCCCGGCTGGTGGCGAATCCCGGCTGCTATCCTACCGCCGCCATCCTGGCGCTCGCGCCACTCCTGCGTGCGGGGGTCGCCGACGTCGCGGCGGGCATCGTCTGCGACGCCAAGTCAGGCACGACGGGCGCCGGGCGCTCGCTGCGCGACGACCTGCTTTTTTCCAACGTTACGGAAAACTGCCGTGCCTACAGCATCTTCAAGCACCGGCACGTGCCGGAAATGCTTCAGGAGCTCAGGCTTCGAGAGGAGTCTTTCGTCTTCACGCCTCATCTCCTGCCTCTCGCGCGGGGCATTCTGAGCACTCATTATGTGCGCCTCGCCCGCACGTGCGACCGGGAAGAGATGACGCAGATTTACCGGAAGTTCTACTTTGGAAGCTCTTTAGTACGCATCTACGAGGATGGCAAACTGCCGGAGGTCCGGGCGGTGGCGCACACCCAGCACGCGGACATCGGGTTTGTTCTGGACTCGGCGTGCCACCGGCTTGTGGTGGTCTCGGCGATTGACAACCTGGGCAAAGGCGCGGCCGGGCAGGCCGTTCAGAACATGAACCTGATGATGGGCTTTAAGGAGGATACGGCGCTCGGATGAAGCTGGTCATCAAGATCGGCGGCCAGGCGATGGAGGAGGTGAGTGTCCGTCGCAACGTTGCCCGCCAGGTCGCCCGGTTCCGGCGATCTGGACATCACGTAGTGGTGGTGCACGGTGGCGGCAGGCTGCTGACCGAAACGCTCGCCCGGCTGGGCATCTCGACGGAGTTTTCGAACGGCTTGAGGGTGACGGATGCCGCCACGCGCGATGCGGCGCTGATGGTCCTGGCGGGGATCGCCAACAAGCAGTGGGTCGCGGAAATTCAGTCCTACGGCGTTGAGGCGCTCGGCCTCTGCGGCGGCGATCGAAGGTTGATGGAGGCGCGCAAGCTGACGGCGCGCGAAGGCGCGGGCGTGAGGGACCTTGGCTTTGTGGGGCGTCCGAGCAAGGTGAACACGGCCGCGCTCGACATGGCATTCGAGCATCGGCTGGTGCCCGTGGTGGCAAGCATCGCGCTGGGCGCGCGCAATGAGTATCTGAACGTGAATGCCGACGATTTCGCCGCCGCAATTGCCAGCGCGCTTCCGGCGGATCGCTTGGTTTATCTTACGGAATCCGGAGGCGTCCGCGATGCCGGCCAGAACCTGCTTCCCCAAGTCCGGACGAAGGAAATTCGCGGCTTGATCCGCAAAGGCATTGTCCGCGATGGAATGATTCCCAAGCTTCTTTCATGCGCGCGCGTGCTCGCCGGTGGAGTGGAGGAGATTGATATGATTTCCCCGGCGGTGCCGGACAGCCTGCTCCGCCTTTTGAGCCGGCGCGAGGTCCCGGGAACCCGTATCGTGAAATGAAACGCCTATGAACTACGACGAAATCAAGAATCTTGAAGCCCGCGCAGTGATCCCAACCTACGAGCGGATGCCTCTTCTTGCCGTCCGAGGTGAAGGTTGCCACGTGATCGACGAGAAAGGAAAGAGGTATACGGATTTTCTGAGCGGGCTGGCCGTTAACGCGCTCGGTTACAACCATCCGGAAATCATGCAGGTGCTGCGAGATGAATCCGAGTCGCTGCTTCACGTCTCAAATCTGCTCTACCACCCCTATCAGGCGCCTCTCGCGGAGAAACTGGCACGCCTTGCGGGGCTCGATCGCGTTTTCTTCGCCAACTCCGGGACGGAAGTGACCGAAGGCGCCATTAAGCTGGCCCGCGCATATGCGCAGAAGCGTTATCCGGGTCGTGCGGAAGTGCTGGCGGTTGAAAATTCCTTCCACGGACGCACCTTCGGAGCGCTTTCCGCTACGTGGCCGGAGAAGTATCGCAAGCCGTTTGAACCGCTCGTGCCGGGCATCCGGTTCGTTCGACTGAACGACGTCCAGAGCCTGAAGGAGAATTTCACTCCGGGCGTGGCCGGGCTGATGGTCGAGACCATCCAGGGTGAAGGCGGAGTCGTTGAAATCACGGAAGAATTTCTGAAGACGGCTCAAGCGCTATGCCGAGCCAATGACGCGCTCTTCATTTGCGATGAAATCCAGTGCGGCCTGGGAAGGACGGGCCGCATGTTTACTTATGAGAAGTTCGACCTCAAGCCGGATGTGGTGCTGGTGGCAAAACCGCTTGCGGCCGGGCTGCCCCTGGCCGCGATCGTTGCGCGTGAAAACGTGGCCCAGGCCTTCTCGCCCGGCCTGCACGGCACCACGTTTGGCGGCGGACCGCTCCAGTGCCGGCTGGCGTTGAAGGTCCTTGAAATCATCGAAAAGCCGGGCTTCCTCGAACACGTCCGGGACGTGGGGGAATGGTTTCGCCACGAGCTTCGGGAATTAAAGAAAGAGTTGCCGATTATTCACGAAGTGCGGGGAGACGGCCTGATGATTGCCGCGGAATTGACCGTGCCCGGCAAGAGCGTTGTCGAGCAAGCGCTGGAAGCGGGTTTCCTGATCAATTGCACGCAGGAAAAAGTTCTGCGGTTCTTACCCCCTCTCATTATCGAACGGCACCACGTCCGCGAGCTGATGGCGGCCTTGGAGCCCATTCTGGCGGAACTCGCGGCCGAGGCCCGGCAGGAGGTGCACGCATGACACCGGTTATGACGGAAATCCAGGAAAGGCTGAGCGTCGAGGATTTGATCGCCGAGCGCGATCTCACCCGAGGCGACGTGGAGCTGATTTTCAGCTTCGCCGAGCGGGTGAAGCGCCTACCGGGCGACTATGCCCGAGCGCTCGAAGGGAAGCAGCTTGCCATGATCTTTGAGAAGCCGTCGTTGCGCACCCGCGTCACTTTTGAAGTGGGCATGACGAGCATGGGAGGGTTCGCCGTCTACCTCGACCACGCGAAGCCGCGGCTGGGCGAGCGCGAATGCATCAAGGATATCGCGCGAAACCTCGACCGCTGGGTGCATGGCATTGTGGCGCGGACGTTCTCTCACGACTCGGTGATCGAGCTGGCAAACCATTCCGCCATCCCCGTGATTAACGGCCTTACGGACCTGTTCCATCCCTGCCAGGCGCTGGCCGACATCTTCACTCTCGAAGAACGGTTCGGAGGGCTGAAGGGTTT
>JASHTR010000001.1 GCA_030040455.1 Terriglobia bacterium
GGTCGGGCCCGTGTCAGGTCCTGCTCCAGCGGAGCCGCAGTGACCTGCTGCACGCACGATAGCGTTTGAGAGAAGCGATGCCAGGGCTAAGGTCGCGCCGATGGCCCGTAGCCTAGATCCGGCGCGGAATACGATGGGTGGGCAGATGAAACGCGTCCAGGAGGTGAAACATGGCCAGAATTCGGAAATGGCAAGAGACATTAGTGCTTGCTTCTGTCGCGCTGTTCTTCTCGCTTGCGCAGGCGTGGCCGCTTAGAGCGCGGGATACGACCGGCCGCGATCATGCGGCATATTCGCGGATGATAGCTGGCACGAGCCAGAAGACGGCCCTGGGCCTTGAGCTGATGGCACGGAAGCCCTACGTCCGCTTGGTCAGAGCCTCCAGCTTACCTGTGGCAATGCCGCTGGCGGCGGGGGCGTTCATCGCGTTGGCTAGCGCGGAGGGGGCACCTCCGGCAGCACCCGCTGCTTCAAACTCGAGCTGCACGAGTGGCAGCGTCTGTCATACGGCCACCGCCCCGTGCTGTACCGGTGGTAACGCCGCATGCTGTAATCCCAACTAGACGCAGGGTCGAATCAAAGTTGGGAACGCCGTAGTTGTAGCGCAGACCTACCCTTCAAGGTCTGCGGCTTTTGTGCTGTTCACCAACGAAATGCCGCGGACCTTGAAGGGCAGGTCCGCGCTACCTTGCTACTACGTGAAGCTGCCGGGGAACAAGCTGACCGGACACATCGATAGCGCAACCCAGGTGACGGATTGTCGGTACGAGGAGCTTGAGAAATACCAAAGCTCGGCGTGCGAAACGATAAATAAGTGAGGGCAGTGACATGCTCCTTAGAACTTGCGGCCTGATGCTTCTCACCGGCTGTGCTATCGCTGCTGGCGCACAAGGGAGCGGTCGGCATTATATGGATCGTGCGAATATCCTACACAACCAGGGCCTTGCAACCGTTGACGCAAATGACCCGAGGCCGCTCCTGCAAGCCGTTACCGCCGTGCGAGAAGAATATGGGTGGGCAGTGGATTACGAAGACCCGCCTTACAGCGGGACGGTTGACCTTGTGAGGGATTCGTCGATGTGCCGGCAGCCGTGTGGAAAAGGGTTCCTCATACCGGCGGGCGGGGCGTTCCAGAGCACCTACCCTGAAGGGCCAGATATGTGGAGTTCGGCCAATGCGGAGCTGCAGACTTTAGAGAAAATTGTCTCCGATTACAACGCAACACAAAACCCCGGGAAGTTCGTCGTCCGCGAGCAGGCGGACGGAAGCTACGCCGTGATCGGCGATTACGTGGAGAACAGTGCGGGGGCCGAGGTTTCCGTGCCTCCAATCCTTGACATCCCCATATCCCTTCCGAGCAGCACTCGGAGCGCGGCCGTCACGACCGATCTCATCCTGGACGCGCTGAACAAAGCGTCCGGCACCGTGGTCGGGTCGGGCATCTGGCCACTTAACGCTTTGGCCCAGTCGCAAGTGACGGTGGGAGGGAGCAACGTCCCGGCGCGGGATCTGTTACTCCAGACTATCGACCAGATTAAGTCCGTGAAGCTGGTCTGGGAACTGCTAGGCGACAGTAGCTCGTTCTATCTGAGTCTGCTCCCCGTGCAGAAGGCACACTACGACGCTTTCGGGAGAAAGACGACGACGATCGTCCACTAGCCAACGGGAGGCATTGGGGGAACGGTGCGACCCGAGCCGTCCGCAGTTCCCCCTATTGCGCGGCCGGGTCCGTTCTGGCCGCTGGTAGCGGGCGATAGCTTGTTATAAGCGGACGGTTGGGTGGGAGCCGTCCAGGTGGAAGAATTAAGATGTGGCAAAAGGACATCAGCACACGAATCCTCGCCCCAGCGGTTTTGGTCTTATTCCTCGCGTCGGCTGCTCCTGTCCGGGCGCAGAGCATGCGGCCTTCCCCGGGTTCGCTCCTGTCTGGCCATAGCATCATCGTGATCGGTGCGAATAGGCCGATCTTCCAGACCCTCCTTGAAGCGGATTTTCCTGGCGTAAGCGGGGTGACCCATTTCCAGGCCGTCGAGCCACTGCTCGCCATCGTGCACAACAACACGCTGCGTGTCGTTAAGGCCTACGTCGTCAAATGGGTAATCACCAACGCCAACAGCTCGAGCAAGACGGTTTACCTGACTGTCGTCGATGGGCCCGAGGGCGATGGGGCATTGACTGGGCAGACGACAGTTCTGGGGCACACCGGGGCGGGGAGGGAAACTCAGTTGGTTTCCCCCTTCTTTAATTGGCCAAAGCAAGACTTTCCCAGCCTCATCAAGATAAATGCAGTGATGATCGATCTTCAGACCGCGAGCGAGAATCCGCTGATTTCCAGCGTGCAAGGTGCCAGTATCCAGGCGTCGCTGGACGGGGCCATTTTTGGCGACGGCGTCTGCGTCGGGCCGGACACGTCGAAACTCTTCGAGCGGTTCGGGGCAGAACAAAAGGCGGAGGTGGACGAAGCAAACTGGGTGTTGGGCCAGCTCCATGATAGCTTAACGGATCAGCAATTAAAAGATGCCCTTAGCCAGCAGATTTATAATGGCCGTAATACTACCGGAAACGACAATACCAGCCTTTATACCACTGCGCTCGGCGAGGAAGCGAGTCGAGCCTTAGACGTCCTCGATGAGGGCGGGCAGAGGGCGGGCAGAGCGCGCTCGAGAGCGCCGCAATTCAGTTGGTCGGCAGCAAGCCCCTGACGCTTCAGAAGCTGGTTGGCAAGTAACAGCCTCGGTGGGTCTCCGACTCGACAGGTGGCGAGGAGGTGAGCGATGGCAAGGATTCGGAAATGGCAAGAGAGGTTGTTAATTGCCTGCGCCGCGTTGTTGTTTTCGGTGACGAGCGCTTGGCCGCTGGGAGCGCGCGACGCCACCAGCCACGAGCATTCGACGTATTCGCGGCCCCTGACCGGGATGAGCGGGAAAACGGCTTTTGGTGTTGAGCTGGCGGCGCGAAGACCTTACGTACGCTTCTTCCGCACCTCGCTCGTCCCCGTAGCCATGCCGCTGGCGGCGGGTGCATTCGTAGCGATGGCTGGCGCGGCAGGCGCGCCGGCCGCAGGCAACCCACCCGCGGGCTCAACCTGCAGTTCGTGTAACGCGTCGACGGCGACCTGCTGTACCGTAGCCGGCGGTAACCCTTGCTGCGATCACCACTGCAGCCGCAGTTGCACGGAGACCTTGACCGAAAGCACCTACTCGGCGGGAACCCGCGAGTGCATCATTTGCCGGTACAACTTCGGCACCCAAACGACCCACGACTGCAAGACCTATTGAATCGTGGAAACTGCAGGGGTTGGTGTGTGCCATGGCAAGCCTTGACCTCGAATCAGCATTGGCATCGTGCCTCTATTATCCGGTTCATATTGACCTGCATCGCCGGCTGATCTGGTTTGCCGAAATTGACCGTGAAACATATCGCCGTGCGGGCTTCCTCGTGCCGAAGCAGGGGGAGATGAGCGAGGAGCGCTACGGCTTCAACCTGGACGATGTGCTTCTCTATGACCTCAGTCTTCCCATCGGCGGCGCTCCGTCACATTATGTTTTCATTTCGGCATTCTGTTGCTCCACGCTGCTCGCGAGGTTACTTGATAGGGTGCCGGGCTGCCTGGTGTTGAAGGAGCCCAGCATCCTGGGGCAACTTGCGATGCTGCGCTACCGGCTCCGGAATTCCGGCGATGGCACATCGCCGCTACAGCTCGATTCGGAGTGGGAGAAGGACTGGCAGACGTGGGCATCGCTCGCCATGCGGCTGCTGACGCGGACCTTCGATCCGGGCCAAACGGTGATTGTGAAGGCCGCCGACACATGCAACTCGATGCCCGACGTCATCCTCGCCAACGATTCGCGCTCGAAGGCCGTGCTTTTATCGGTCGGCCTAAGAACGTTTATTCTTTCCATCCTGAAACTGGAGAACCGGAAAAAATGGACGCGAAGGCGGGCCATATTCTGGCACAAGACGCTGACGCTCTTCCCTGCCCTAAACGAAGTAAGCATACCCGAACTCGATGACGCCCGGAAAGCTGCCTACATCTGGCTGGTGACCGCAGCGTTATGGGGTCGATTCCGAAAGCAGGCGGAGCCGGAGCGTTTGCTATTCATGGACGGCGAGGAAGTCTCCGAAGACCCGGGCAGCACACTGAGGAGGGTGGCCCCATTTTTTGGCCTTCCGCTTGA
>JASHTR010000223.1 GCA_030040455.1 Terriglobia bacterium
TGATCGGGGGAGCCACTCCTGGCGACAAGCATACCTTCCGATTTTTCAAGAATCCTGGCAATGCCAACGACTGGATCGCGGTGAAACTGGTGGGATTGAAGAGCAACCACTCAGCCATCGGTGCGCGGATCGCAGTCCAGGTTAAGAACGAAGGGCATAGTTCACGATCGATCTATCGCACGGTGGGGAGTGGTGGCTCTTTCGGGGCAAACCCCTTAGAGCAACACATCGGTCTAGGCCCGCAAGCGCGGATTGAGAAGCTTGAGATATGGTGGCCGGCGACCCATACGCGGCAAACCTTTTCAGATCTCCACAAGAACCAGTTTATTGAAATCAAAGAATTTGCCAAGCATTACAGGAAGTTGGTTCGGCCGACGCTTCCACTGGGGCGCCCGCGCGGGGCGGCCGTGGCCTAGGCTAAGCAGAGTACGAACTCGCCTGATGGAAGAAGAGAGATTACGGGAGGAACGAGGCGATGAAACGGAAAGCGTGGCTTATCGGAAGCGGAACGGCCCTGGTGGCGATGCTGGTTGTTGCTGCCAAGCCGGCTTGGACGGCACAGCGGCATGCTGACAGCGGCCTGGTGTTGAAAGTGAACCGGGAGCGCAAGGTGCTCGTCGTGTCCGCTCAGGAAATCCCAGGATACATGGATGCCATGATTATGCCCTTGCCTGTCCGTGATCCTAAACAGCTCATCGGCCTGCGCCCGGGTGTGATGGTAGACTTCACGCTGGTTGTAACGGCAGGAGCCTCGTATGCCGAAAACATCCGCGTTGGCCACTTCGAAAGTCTTCAGACCGATCCCCTGAACGCTTGCCGTCTGACCATGATGGACAAGGTTCTTGCACAGAGCCCCTCTTCCAAGACTGCACTGGCTATTGGCCAGCACGTGCCAGACTTCTCCTTAAGCGATCAGACCGGGCGCTCGGTGTCTCTGTCGCAGTTTGCCGGCAAAGTCGTGGCTTTGGATTTCGTTTACACACGCTGCCCCCTGCCCAATTTCTGTTTTCGTCTTTCCAACAACCTTGGCCGCCTCCAGCGGCGTTTTAGCAAAGAAATGGGACGCGATTTAATCCTACTGACGGTGACCCTGGATCCGGAGCACGATCGGCCGGAAGAATTGACGCAATACGCCAGCATTTGGAAAGCCAACCCTGCGTCGTGGCACTTCCTGACCGGCTCCACGCCTGAAATTAAGAAAGTAACCCGCATGTTTGGCGTGGATTATTGGCAAGATATGGGGATGATGACCCATTCGTTGCATACAGTCGTTATCGACCGGAATGGATATCTGGTGGCCAACATCGAAGGGAACCAGTTCACCGCCAGACAACTGGGCGATTATGTAGAAACTATATTGAATCGTGCCCCGAAACCTTCAGGGTCAGAGACAGCAGAAATCTCAGTTCTTCCTTCACAGGATTCTACCCGCTTGAAAAGATAGCCAACAACATTCTGGCGCGCGCGAGCAGAGAAGTGCCCGCTTTCAAACGCGGAAAGCAGAGCTGTAGATGACGCCCATTATTTGGGGCTTGAGGGCGAGGTGAGCCGGAGTGAGGCGTGTACTCATCGCAGACTATAAGCTAAAAGTCAAAATACCGCTTATTCCGGTTTAACCAACCCCTTCTTGACGGCGTAGAGCGCGAGCTTTGCCGTGCTGTGAATGTCCAGCGTTTGCATCAGATTGGTTCGATGTATGGCTACGGTCTTGGGGCTGATGTCGAGCAACTGCGCGATCTCCTTGTTGGAACGCCCCTCTGCGACCATCTGGAGAATCTGCCTTTCCCGCGGGGTCAGCCGCTGGTAGGGATCGTCGGCTGTGGCTTCGCGCCCATCCTGCACAACATCAACCAATACCGCCGCAGCGCCGGGGCTCAGATACGTTTGGCCCTCAGCAACGGTCAGAACCACGTGGGCTAAGTCCAGGTCGAGAACGTCCTTTAGAACGTAGCCTTTTACGCCAGCGCGCAAAGCCTGCCGCACATATAGCTCGTCGGAATACATGCTCAGAATCATTAGCCGGATGCGCGGGTCCATTTGCCTGATCCTGTGTGCCGCCTCAATGCCGTTCATCTCCGGCATAACCATGTCGAGCAGGATCACGTCGGGATGATGCTGCCGTGCCAGCTCAACCGCTTCCAGTCCCGTGCTCCCTTCCGCCACTACCTTGATGCGCGGATCGCCTTCCAGCACGTGCCGGAATGCCCGGCGCACCAGAGCATGATCTTCGACAAGGATGACTGTCACCGGGGTCACCGCAAATCACTCTCGAGTCCGTCTCTTGTTGGAGTTGCTTTCTTCACAATCCGGACTTTGCCATGCCGAGAGAGGAGGGAGCGCCGCCAAGCGGACGAGGGAAATGAGGCAATTCCTGTACCCAGAGCACGTCCCATCCGGCTCAAGTTTTGCCCTTGGTATAAGCGGCCATGATTTCCTCCTGAGTGTAACGGTATCCTTCTCTGGCCGTCCGCACTGCTCTTGTCCGATACAACTCCATATCGTCCGGAGCCCAGGTGGCTAAACCGTCCACATAGCGGTTGTACATGCAGAACGCGGCTGCGATGAGGACCGTATCGTGAATCTCAAGATCTGTAGCTCCTTGGGCGCGCGCCCGCGCGATATCTTCCGGCAACACGTTTTTTCCGCCCTTCTGCACCTTGCCCGCAATACGAAGCAGCGCTTTCAGCTTGTCTGAAATGGCGGCATGTTCGTAATCGCGCTTCACGTCCAGCACAAGCTGCTCGTTGTCGTCAAGATGGCGGGCGGCGATGGCGCCGTGCGTGGTCTGGCAGAAGAAGCAATCGTTCAGCGAAGAGACGTAGGTCGCGATGAGCTCCCGCTCTCCGGGGCTGAGCGAGTTCGGCTCATGAAGCAGAAAATGCGCAAGGTCGTTCAGCGGTTTTGCAGTCTCAGGCCGGAACGCCATCGCGCTGCGAATACCCGGGATATCTTTGGGAAGATTGATGTGAGGCATGACTTTTTATCCTTAAAATCTTAGAAACTCTTTAATGGAACTAGCGGCTGGATACGGCTTTTGCCCCCTCCTCGCTTCTGACGTATCCTTGCTCCGCCATTCGGCGTCCCATCTCGCGGTAAGCTTCCGGGTCCTGCGGCGCCCAGGTCGCAAGGCCATCAACGTAGCGGTTGTACATGCAGAACGCCGCCGCAATCAAAACCGCGTCGTGAATCTCAAGGTCGGTGGCTCCATGGCTTCGTGCTTTTTCAATATCTTCGGGCAATACGTTTTTCCCGCCCTTCCGCACCTTGCCCGCAATGGCTAGTAACGCCTTGAGTTTTTCCGGGATCGCTGCCGTCTCGTAGTCCCGTTTCACGTCTTGGACAAGCTGCTCGTTGCCGCCCAGATGGTGCGCGGCTGCCGCACCGTGGCTGGTCTGGCAAAAGTAACAATCGTTTTGAGAAGAGACATAAGCAGCAATCAGCTCCCTTTCCCCGGATGGCAGCGTGCTGGGCCCGCGGAGCAGGATTTCCGCGAGCTCGCGCATGGGCCTGGCCGTCTCCGGCCGGAAAGCAAATGGCCCTAAGATGCCGGGTAAGTCTCCTTGAAGGCGAATGTGCGGCATAATTTTCTCCTCCTTAAGGTGAATAGTCCAGGTTCGCACCTGATTTCACGCGTCGTTTTTCAGCAACCTGTTAGAACAAGAATTTCATCGCCAACTGGACCAGGCGCGGCGAGGCGGCGCTCTGGATTTGTCCGAAGCTCGGCGAATTGATGTCGTCAACCGGGACACCGAAGTTCGGCCGATTCAGGAGGTTGAACACTTCGGCCCGGAACTCCAGGGTCTTGGCCTCGGTCAGACGAAAGTCCTTAAAGAGCGAAAAGTCCCAGTCGGCAATCCCGGGCGCCTGGACGATGTTCCGGCCGGCGGTGCCGAACGCGCCGGGCTGGGTGACCCGCTGAAACGCCTGAAGGTTGAACCAATCCTGAGGAGTCTTGGGCCCGTCATTCGGATTGCCCACCAGATTCGGGCGATCGCCATAGAAACCTGAGATTTCCGGTGACTGGCCCTCGAGCGAGGGGTCGCTCGAATCGTAGACTGTGAAAGGCGTTCCCGTTGAGGCGGAGAAGATGCCGTTCGCCTGCCAGTTGCCAAGCGCGTACTGATACCACTTATGCGATTGCTTCCAGAAGGGTATCTGCCAGAGGTAACTTAGAACAACGCGCTGGCGCGCATCGAAGAGCGATCGGCCGTATTCAGCTTCCAGGTCGAACGGGTCCTGGGCCAGATCGTTTTCGCCGGCAACGAGTTGCGGCGATGAACCGGTAATGTTGAAGGAAGACACATCATCGAGCGTCTTGGAATAGGTGTAGGAAGCCAGGAACTGGAGCCCGTGGCTGAAACGCTTCTGCAGGCTGGACTGCAGGGCATTGTAATCTGAGTTCGCGATGCCGGCAAGCAGTCCAATCGACCCGTAGATGCAGTTATTCGGCTCGGCAATTGTACAACCTGAATAGAGCCGCCGCTGATTCACATTGTCTTCC
>JASHTR010000224.1 GCA_030040455.1 Terriglobia bacterium
ATCTACTGGACCCGCGTCATTCAATATTACGGAAGAGAAAACCTTTCGAAGCATTCGCAGTTCGAACGGCTCGGCCCGCTGCTCAGCATCACCACAACCCTTGATCCGCACCTCCTGGTGGCTTATCGGTTTGGCGCTATTTTTCTCGCGGAAAGAACCCCGCAAGGCGCAGGGCAGCCCGGAGAGGCGCTGCAATTGCTTCGCAGGGGCATCGTCGCCAATCCTGGCTACTGGCGCTTCTGGGAAGACCTGGGCTTCATTTATTACTGGGACCTGCATGATTATTCCGCCGCCGCCCGGATGTTCCGCGTCGGGAGCGAGCGTCCCGGAGCTGCCGTCTGGATGAAGACCCTGGCGGCCGCCGTCGCGGCAAAAGGCGGGGAGCTCCGCACCTCGCAGATTTTGTGGTCGCAAATCTACCGGACGACGAAGAACGCTGCCATACGCAGAAACGCTTTGGAACATTTAGCCGCGCTCAAAGCCCTGGAAGATCTTCACAGTCTCGACAGGGCTCTCTTCATGTATAAAAATAAGGAGGGTCGTCCCGCCCGGTCTTTCAGGAACCTGGTGGCCGCCGGCCTCTTGTCCTCGGTGCCGCTTGACCCTTCTGGCTCCCCTTACGTCGTCGGGCCGGATGGAACGGCCCGGCTTGGACCAAGGAGCGGAATTGACCTGCGGTTGCTTCAATAGACGGTATACTTTTCCTCCTCAGGCACGCGATGTGAGGCGTTGAAGGTCCTCTATGTCCCATGAGAATTCGCTCACGCTCGGGTTCCGGCTGGAGGACGTTGTCGCGCTGCTCTTCTTCCTGATTGTCATTATTCTGAAGGTCTCTATTCGCGAGCTTCGCGGGCAGCCGCTCGACCCCTCCGATGTGATGATCGTCATCCTGGCCGCTATATTGCTTTTCGCGAAAGAGGTAGTGAATTATTTTATCGGCAGTGACGAGACGCGGCTGGAAATCCACCCGGACGCGCTCAACTCCATCCGGCCGTACTGGCAGATCGTGCGAGAGTGGTTTCCTTTGCTCGTCATTCTGCTCATGTACTATTCCTTGTGGGGGAAGGCCACGCTGCTGGTGGTTACTCACGACCGGGACGTGATGCTGCTGGCTTGGGACAAGTGGCTATTCGGGCTTGAACCGACGGTTTATCTCCAACGCCTCATCTCTCCGCCATTAACGGCCTGGATGCAGTTCTCCTATGCGTTTCATCTTTATAACATTCCTATCGTTGCCAGCTTCATTTATCTCTACCGAAGTCGGGACCGATTCCGGGAAATGATGTGCGGGCTGGTGGTGATCAGCTTTTTCGGGATTCTCGGTTACCTCATCGTTCCAGCGATCGGCCCGAAGTTCACGCTGCACGATGTTTATACCGTGCCGCTCACGCAGCCGCTGGCCGTCTTCAACCGCCAGATTGAGTTTATGAATTTCGCGCGCATCCGCCGGGACTGCTTCCCCAGCCTGCACGTCGGGATGTCCTTCCTGGTGTGGCTCTATGCCTGGCGCAACTCGAAGAAGCTGTTCTGGGTTCTTTTGCCGTTCATCCTCAGCCTGTGGTTCTCCACCGTTTACCTGCGTTACCACTACACGGTGGATTGCATCGCCGGCTTTATCCTGGCTCCCCTTTGTTACTGGCTGGCCAATGCGCTTTACGCGCGATACGGAGATTTGCGCGTCACGGTTCTGCTATCCGCGGAATGGGCGGAGCGCCTCCGGAAGCTTGGCCTCTCCCAGCCGAAGGTCGGAGAAAACCTGTGAGCTCGGCCCCGACCGGCTCGCGCGACGAATTCCAGCCATCCTCACACCGGCCGGCCGATCGATGGCGAATCGGTTTATTAATCCTTCTTGCCACCCTCCCCTATCTCAATACTTTATGGAACGGATTCGTTTATGACGACGACATACAGATTCTTAAGAACCCCTACATCCGCGATTTCAGCTATTTGAAAGACATCTTTACGACCTCGGTCTGGTCCTATCTTGGAGGGTCAAAGGGGATTACGGATTATTACCGCCCCGTCATGACCCTGGGCTATCTTTTCTGCCGTATCGTTTTTGGATATAAACCCTATGGCTACCACCTGGTCAGCCTGGGGTTGAATGTTGCTGTGGTCGTGCTGCTGTTCGGAGTCACCCGGCGGCTCTTTCGAAATCGATCCCTGGCTTTTCTTGCCGCAGCGCTGTTTGCGCTTCATCCCATCCATACCGAAGCAGTGGATTGGATTGCAGCAGCTACGGACCTTGAGCTGGCCCTCTTCTTTCTTCTTGCCTTCTGGTTTTTCCTCCGGCTCGGCGACGCGGAAAATAAGCACGCGGGGCTCCTCTGGCTGGGCATGGCCGGAAGCTACATCCTGGCCCTTCTTTCCAAGGAACCTGCCGCCACCCTGCCGCTTCTCGCAACGGTTTACGAACACGCCTGCCGTGAGGACCGCCACCGAACCTCCCGGGCGGTCAAGATGCGCCGCTACGCTCCGCTATGGCTGCTGACGGTTGGCTACATTCTCATTCGTCTCCGTCTTGTGGGTGGGTTTGCTCCGGTGCGCATCAGGGCGCAAATGCCTGCGGACGCGGTTTTCTTCTCAGCCGTCGCGCTCGTGGGGCATTACCTCTGGAAACTCATCTGGCCAGTTCACCTCTGCGCTTATTATCCTTTCCCTGCGGAGATCAGCGTCCTGCTTCCTCGCATTCTGGAAGGCTCGGTGGCGATGATCCTTTGTGTGGCGCTGGCGATCTATCTTTGGCGAGCGGAGCGCCGCCTGTTTTTCGCCCTCGTATGGTTCTTTGTTACCCTGGCTCCAGTCCTGAATCCGCGCTGGATGCCCGCCAATGTTTTTGCGGAACGCTATGCGTATCTGCCCTCCGTAGGCCTTTGCTGGCTGGTGGCGTGGTTGGGGCTCCACCTTTGGCAAGGAGCTTCCAATAGAGGGCTCGTCCCGCGCCGTGCCCTGGCCGCAGGTGCCTGCGCCTTGGGCGCGCTCCTGATCCTGCGGATTGTTACTCGTAACCCGGATTGGAAAGACGACCTGACGTTCTATACGCGCACCCTGGCGGCCATCCCCAAATCGGGGGATATGCATAACAACCTGGGAACCTATTATTGGGACCATGGAAATCCTGAAGGGGCAGGCCGGGAATGGGAAAAAGCGCTCCAGCTTGAGCCCAACGCCCCTTTCATTCTCGACAATATGGGTCTGCTGCGCATCCGGCAGAAACGCTACCCTGAAGCCGTGGGCTTCTTCGAGCGCTCCCTGCAGCGCTCGGCGCGGGACGAAGAAGCACACGCCGGCCTCGGCAACGCTTACCGGAAGATGGGTGAAACAGGCAAGGCGGAGCTGGAACTCCGCGAGGCAGTGGCTTTGGCGCCGCTGGACGTGCGCGCCCGCGTTCTCCTGGGAGAACTCTATTTTGACGAAGGAAAATATGGCCTGGCGAAGGACCAGTTTCAAGCGTCTCTTCAGCCCCTTCCAAGCCTCCGCGGCTATCTAGACCTCGGGCTGGATGCCTGGGTTCAGAAAGATTTCCAGAGCGCTAGAGCGGATTTTAATGCGGCCCAGCGCCTGGACCCTTCCAGCAGCAAGCCCTACTTCATGCTCGGCCTTCTCGATGGCTCGTCCGGAAATACCGAGGAGGCTATCCGGGAATATGAAGCGGGATTAAGAATCGACCCCACTAATCCAACTGCCCTCGCCGCGCTGGCAAAGCTTAAGAGCCAACCGACAACACCGAGACATTCACCGCCCTGAAGCGCCGCATTGCTTCGGTTGCAAGGTCCGAGAGCCTCGGTCGCCATTTTGCCATGATTTCTGCAACCCTGTACGCACGCAGTCGATAGTCTCTTGAAGTGCTGTGGGAAAAGAGCGAGAGTAGTGGCAATAGTATTGACCTGGTGACGATCAACGCCGGTATTGTTTTGGAGGCAATCGTCACAATACAGTTTCCCCGGATTGTTCTTAAGAAAGTCGTACACTTTTTGGGGATTGCTCATATTCTCTACCTCCAGGGTAAGGGTTTGCCATCAAAATGGCGCTCGTTCGCG
>JASHTR010000225.1 GCA_030040455.1 Terriglobia bacterium
GCTGGACGTAAGCGACGCGCCAAGGCTCCGGGCCGAGAACGCGGAAGAACGTCTCCGGGCACATGGTTCCGGCGCCCACTTCCATATCGTAGGGTAACGCCAGCACGCAGTTGCAGCTCGCCCAATATTGGCTGAGCCGGACGATCATATCCTGGAAGGTTAGTGTTTCTGTCATCGTTCCCTGAAGCTGTGAATAAAAATTTGAAGACGTCATGCTGAGCGGGGCAAGGCATCCCAGCATTCACAGAAAACAAAACGCTGAGACCCTTCGCGGAGTTTACCCTGAGAAGGTGTGAAAAAATTAGAAGACAAGCAAAAAGCATCACGCAAAGGCACAAAGCCAAAAAACAAGTTGAAAGTCAAAAGTTAAAGATGTTCTCCTCATAAACTTTCGACTCTCGACTTTGAACTTTCAACCTGACTTGGCGCCTCTGCGAGAGTTTTTTGATTTTTTCACAGCTTCTCAGTCAAATGCAGGGATGCTTCGCTACCCTGAAAATGGCCGGGCGCGGCATTGAAAAAACACGCGGGTCGCGCGACGCGCACGGGAAAGAGCGTAGCAAGCAGCACCCCTACTCTCTCTCAGCCTCTTCGTGCAGCATTTCTAACGTCATGAGTCTTCCCTCGGCGGAGCTTGCAATCCACGCCTCAAAAAGCCGGCGAGCCTCGAAAACGGCATTTCGAGGCTCATCCGAACCCAGCCATGCATCGAGAGGCAGGCGGCGGATTTTCTCGGTCAGGCCCAGCCCGCCTGCCGAGATTTTGCCCTTCCCCCGGCGGCAACAGAACAGGCCTTGCGGGGTCGCATCATAGCTTGCCCCCTGTGCATTCAGCGGCTTTCCGCAAGCCGCGCACCAGCGAAGCTCAGGCAGGAGCCCTGAAAGCCGCAACAGCCAATAATCAAAATAGAGGAGCGTCCGGTGAACTTCTCCGCTCGCCTTGAGGCCGCGCAGCGCCGCGAGCAAGAGGCGAAACGCCCGTTCATTCACTTCCCGCTCGGGGAGGAAGCGCTCAGCCGCCTCGGCCATATACTGCGCCGCAAGTTGGACCGTGAAGTCCCCCTGAATGGCGAAAAACGACTCGACGAGCTCGGCGGAATTCATCCGCAGAAGGTCGCGGTTCTCCCGCTCGAAGAGCCAGAGGCGAATGTACGTGAGGGGCTCAAGCACGCCTCCAAATCGGCTTCGCGTGCGCTGGGCTCCGGTGGCTACGGCGCGGAGCCGCCCGTACTGCCGGGTGAAAAGCGAGACGATCTTGTCGGCCTCGCCCAAGTGGTAGGTTCTGAGGACGATGGCTTCCGTTTCGCGCAGAGGCATGAGGCCCGGGCGGCACACCGTGTCGGAGCGCCGACAACATCATAACGTTATCACACCGCGCCGCTTCCCGAAAAGAGGAAACGGCACAGAGTCATGTCAAAGTCGCGTCTGTGCGGATTGCTCCCGCTTTCCGACCCGAGGCTTGCTTTGAGCTCCCGGCGCGTCCGCAAGCGGGCGCGCCCAAAGCGGCAGCCAGCTACCACACTCCAGAGGCGCTTCTCACCAGCCGCGCAATGCAATCTTACCCTTCTGGGACTTTGACGTAACCGTGGGCTCGATCGGATTCCCTGTTGAAATTTACGATAAGCTGTGGATATAAATTATGTTAACTCTTGCTCCTCCACTACAGATATTATCAGACGTGCCTGTGGAATTTTTGTTTGCAACCCCGCGCGGGCCGATGTAGATTAGCCCATTGTTTCAGAGGCGAACGAGGAGGGCTTGAGTTGGCGCGGGTGGATGTGACGGGAATCGGCCTGAACGCTACAGACACGTTCCTGCTCGTTCGCGACTTCCCTGCCCTGGGCGGAAAGGAGCGAGTGGTCTCCGTCTCGCGGCAAGCAGGCGGGCAAGTTGCGACGACCCTGGTCACCTGCCAGCGGCTCGGGTTGAAGACCCGGTATATCGGCAAGGTTGGGGATGACGATGCGGGAAAGCTTCAACTCGAGAGCCTGAAGGCGGAAGGGATTGACGTGACCCACGCGCGCGTCGTGCCGGAGACACCCAACCAATTCGGGCACATCATCGTCGACCAGGCCACTGGCGAGCGAACCGTCTTCTGGGACCGCGACCCGCGTCTGGCGATAATGCCCGGCGAGCTTTCTCAGGCGTCAATTACTGAAAGCCGTATGGTCCATCTTGATGGTTGCGACGTGGAAGCGTGCCTGGCGGCGGCGAGATGGGCGCGCGCGGCGAGCATCCCGGTGATTGCCGATCTCGACACCGTCTACAAGCAGGTGGAGACGCTTTTCCCCTGCCTCGATTATCTGATCGCCTCGGCCAACTTCCTGCCTTCCGCCACCGGCGAAGATGACCCCTTTCGCGCGCTCGAATACATGGCGCGCGAGTACAGGATCGCCGTCCCGGGCATGACGTTGGGCCGCGATGGAGCGCTTGTTTACTACGAGGGCCGCTTCATCTATTCACCGGGATTCGTAGTCGAAACCGTGGACACCACGGGCGCGGGAGACGTATTTCACGGAGCCTTCATCTACGGCGTGCTCTCCGGTTGGCCGATGGAGCGCATACTGGACTTTTCAAACGCCATGGGAGCGCTCAATTGCACGGCGCTCGGGGCGCGAGGAGGAATTCGAAGTGAGACGGAAGCGTTTGAGCTGATGAAGACTGGCGCGCGCCACGTCAATAAGACGTACAAAGTAGTTCGGAGTCCGGAGTCCGGAGTTCGGAGTCCGGAGTCCGTGGTCGGTGGAACGTAAATCGCGGGGCGGAGGGCGGGGCCACGCCTTCCACGGGCGCTATGGGGTCTACGCCATGCGCCCTACAAAGGAGGTTCAATGGATCAAAAAACATTTGCCTTAGTCACCGGGGCCTCCTCGGGCATCGGAGAATGCTTTGCGCGGCTTCTCGCGCAACATGGGAAAAACCTGGTGCTCGCGGCTCGCTCTCAAGACAAACTCCAAGCTTTATGTGAAGAACTGAATAAGGCGCACGGCATTCGGGCCGAGTGGATCGCGCTGGACCTCTCTGAGCCGCAGGCGCCCCAGAGCCTCGTCCGAATTCTCCGCGAGCGCCAGATTGAAATCGATCTTCTGGTTAACAACGCTGGGTTTGGAGCGCAAGGGGAGTTCTGGACCGTTTCTCTCGATCGCCAGATACAAATGTTGCGGCTCAACATTCAAGCCCTGGTTGAACTTTGCTATCTATTGCTGCCCCCGATGGTCGAGCGACGGAGCGGGGGAATTATCAACGTTTCTTCGACTGCCAGCTTTCAGTCGCTTCCTTATACCGCAGCCTATGCAGCCACCAAGGCATTTGTCACCAGTTTCTCCATGGGAATTGCCGAAGAGCTACGATCTTATGGCATCAAGGTGGTCACGCTTTGTCCCGGCACCACGCGCACGAATTTCTTTGAGGCCGGCGGCTACCCGAGGATTCGTTTCCGTGGCGGCTTTCAAGCGCCTGAAAAGGTGGCTGAGGCGGGTTTGCGACAACTGGAGCGAGGCAGCGGCCTGGTGCTTGCCCGCAACCTCGATAAGCTTCTGGTGTTTATGGAGCGCTTTCTACCGCGAAGCCTGGTGATTCGCAGCGCGGGCGCGTTATTTAAGAAATAACCGTCGTCGGTGAGGTGATTGTTGTTTCGTCTGAGCCCGCATCACGTAGGAATCATTGTTGGGGAGCTTGGCCCGGCGATGGACTCCTGGCACAAGAACCTCGGAATATCCTTCTCGGTTTTCGAGGTGAACGAAACAAATTCCCGGCTCAGTGGAAGCGGGACAAACTTCCGGATGCGCTTCGGCTTTGGGTTGATGGGAACGTTCGCTATAGAGCTGATCCAGCCGGTCGAAGGGGAAACGATTTATTCGCAATATTTGCAAGAGCGCGGCCCGGGCTTTCATCACCTCGGATTTCTGGTGATGGACCTCGCCGCATCCGCTCGACAGTTGGAATCTGAAGGCTGCGTGCCGCTTCTCGAAGGCAGCATTAACGAGTTAGGCGCTCTCGCTTACTACCGCGCGCAAGACGGGCATTGCATCATCGAGCCGTTGCAGTTGTCGGTCGAATTGCCTTTGTTCCTGGCCCGCCACGCCACATCATATCCGTAAATAATGCCTTAAGATGGCGTCGAGCTTCCCCTGCGCTTCAAGGATGACTTCAATTGTCTCGCGCACCGCACCCATCCCTCCGGGGTTTCGGGTCCAGTAATGGACGTGACGGCGCAGCCTCGGGTGACCATTGCTGATGCCGACAGCGAAGCCGACCCTCACGAGGATCGGAAGATCAACCAGGTCATCACCGATGTAGCATACCTCTTCACCTTTAACGTGCGCTTCCTTGAGAATGGCCCTGTACGGATCGAGCTTCTCCAAAGCGTTATTGCGGACGTAGCGAATGCCCAACTCCTTGACCCGGTGATTGACAACCGGACCACCGCGACCTGAGATGACGCCGCTTTTCAGTCCAGCCTCGTGAGCCAAACGGATGCCGAGACCGTCGCGGGAATGGAACGCCTTCGTTTCCACAAACCCTCCGCTGGGGGCAGGAACGTAATAAATGCGGCCGTCGGTAAGGACGCCGTCGATATCCATCAGCAGGAGTTTGATTCTGCGCGCGCGCTTGCGAAGCTCAACAGAGGAAACAGGCATATGCAATGAGGAATTTTCTTAGCCGACCGAAGAAAAACGCCCAAGGCTGTCATCCTGAGG
>JASHTR010000226.1 GCA_030040455.1 Terriglobia bacterium
TATACGGGCGGACATAAGTCGGCAGCGTTCCAAAACTGTAGCGCCGGTCTGCGACCGGCGTTCGCCGCTCATAGAGCGGCGCTACAGAAACAACACTACAGAAAACGACCGCTGCCGACTTATGTCCTGCGGCGAAAGTATTGTAACATCCGCAAGCGGCAACTCTATCCGTAGAGGGCGCAGCAGGCAGAGCCCCCTGCCTTCTCCCCGGATGGTACGGAAGTACCATTTACTCATCATGTACTATAGGGTGTTATAACTCCTGTCGAAATTTTGATGGCCGCTCGCTTGCCGGGTGGCGACAGAACAGGAGGTTCACCATGCATCGTTGCCCTCGTTGCAGCTTCCCTGTCTATGGATTTGCCATAGAATGCGCAAAATGCCACTATCCGCTGACCCGGGACGGCACGCTCTACGCGCCGGCCCGGCAATCGCTGATCGGAGCCGACAAAGCACACGATATTCGCCGAAAGGCCCTTGCTGCCCTCGCGCTGGCTCTGTTGATGAAAGTCTACTGGGGCGGTCACGGCCCCTGGCCGGTGGTTGCCGACCCCACCCTCCAAAGCCTGCTTCACTGGTTGGAACCACTGCTTTTTAACGGCGGGCTGGTCGCCTACGCGGTCGGCTGGATTCTGCGCTGGTTCTAAGCTCCTCTTGCCGCCGGAGCGCGCCGCGGGAGCTTCACCGCCTTGCGGCGCGCTCCCCCTCCTTCTCGAACTTCATCTCGCCTTTTTTCAAGTCCGCGTCTACGGTGAGCGTATCGCCAGGCATCACTTCGCCGTCGAGCATTTTGACGGCCAACGGATCCTGAACCATGCGCTGGATGGCGCGCCTCAGCGGCCGGGCGCCGAACTGCGGATCGTAACCTTCGCGGAAGAGCAACTCGCGCGCCTTATCCGTCAGCTCGATATGGATTTTACGATCGTCGAGCAGCCCGCGAAGATGATTCAACTGCAAGTCGATGATCTTCTCGATTTCCAACTTGCCCAGCGGATTGAAGATGACCGTCTCATCAATCCGGTTCAGGAATTCGGGCCGGAAGTGCGCCAGCAATTCCTCATGGATGCGCCGTTTCACGTCTTCGGTGATGGCAACGGCCTCGCCGTTCGCCTTCCCGTGACGTCCTGCCGCTTCGTGGATGAAGTGGGAGGCGATGTTGGAGGTCATAATGATGACGGTGTTCTTGAAGTCGACTGTCCGGCCTTTGCCGTCGGTCAGGCGGCCGTCATCGAGGACTTGCAAGAAGATGTTGAACACGTCGGGATGAGCCTTCTCGATCTCATCGAACAACAGGACGGCATATGGCCGCCTGCGGACCGATTCGGTAAGCTGGCCGCCTTCTTCGTAGCCCACATAGCCGGGCGGGGCGCCGATCAGACGCGCCACCGCGTGCTTTTCCATGTACTCGGACATATCCATGCGGATCATAGCTCGCTCGTCATCAAAGAGGAATTCGGCAAGCGCGCGCGCGAGCTCGGTTTTCCCCACGCCGGTGGGTCCCAGGAACAGGAACGAGCCAATCGGCCGGCGCGGGTCCGCGAGGCCGGCGCGGCTGCGGCGGACGGCGTTGGCCACCATTTTTAAGGCGTCGTCCTGGCCCACTACGCGCAGGCGCAGCCGGTCTTCCATCTTCACGAGCTTTGCCATCTCGCCTTCGAGCATCTTTGACACCGGGATGCCCGTCCATTTAGAGACCACCTTGGCCACGTCCTCTTCGTCGACTTCTTCCTTCAACATGCGGCCCGTCTCCTGCGTCTGTTCAAGCTTCTGGTTCGCCTCGGCAAGCTGCTTTTCAAGCGCTACCAGCTTGCCGTAACGAATTTCCGCCGCCTTGTTCAGGTCGCCCTCGCGCGTGGCGCGCTGCTCGTCCGCTTTCGCCTGCTCGATATCGCTCTTCAATTGTCGAATCTTGGCGATCGCCTCTTTTTCCGCTTTCCAGCGCAGCTTCAGTTGGTCCGCCTTCTCGCGCAGGCCGGAGATTTCCGGCTCAATCTTCTGAAGACGCTCGCGCGAGGCGGGGTCTTCCTCTTTCTTCAGGGCCTGGCGCTCGATTTCGAGCTGCGTGAGCCGGCGCTCCAACTGGTCAATCTCGGTGGGCATGGAGTCGATTTCAATGCGGAGCCCGGACGCCGCCTCATCAATTAAATCGATGGCCTTGTCGGGAAGAAAACGATCGGAGATGTACCGGTTGGAAAGAACGGCAGCCGCGACAATGGCGGAATCCTTGATGCGGACGCCGTGGTGGACCTCGTAGCGCTCTTTCAAGCCTCGCAGAATGGCAATCGTATCTTCCACGGAAGGCTGCCCCACGTAGACGGGCTGGAAGCGCCGCTCGAGCGCCGCGTCCTTTTCAATATATTTCTTGTATTCGTTCAGAGTGGTCGCGCCAATACAGCGCAACTCGCCCCGAGCCAGCGCCGGCTTCAGCATGTTCGAAGCGTCCATGGCGCCCTCCGCCGCGCCCGCTCCGACCAGCGTGTGCAGCTCATCAATGAACAGGATCATCTGGCCACTCGACTCTTCGATCTCTTTCAACACGGCCTTCAGGCGATCTTCAAACTCGCCCCGGTACTTGGCGCCTGCCACCAGCGCTCCGATATCAAGCTGGATGATCCACTTGGATTTAAGCGTTTCCGGCACGTCGCCCGCCACCACCCGCTGGGCGATGCCTTCGACAATTGCTGTCTTCCCCACGCCCGGCTCGCCGATGAGCACAGGATTGTTCTTGGTTCGCCGAGATAGCACCTGGATGACGCGGCGGACTTCGTCGTCACGTCCAATTACGGGATCGAGCTTTCCCCGCCGGGCGAGCTCCGTAAGGTCGCGCGCAAAACGCTCCAACGCCTGGAATTTGCTCTCCGGGTTCTGGTCCGTTACCCGCTGCGTTCCGCGAACGCTGACCAGGGCCTTCAGAACGGCGTCATGGTTCACGCCCAGGCGGCTGAGAAGGCGACCCGCCGGCTCGCTCGCATTCTTGGTCAGCGCCAACAGCAGGTGTTCCGTAGAAACGTATTCGTCCTTGAGCTGGTCGGCCTGCTTGAAGGCTTCGTCAATCACCTGCTTGAGGGAAGGAGAAAAATAAGTGTCCGAAACGCCACCCACCTTGGGGAGCCCGTCAATGACCTTTCCCGTTTCGGCGATGACGGCGCCCGGAGCAACGCCCAGACGCGTCAAAATGGCGGGCACAATGCCCTCCGGCTGTTCCGCTAAAGCCCGGAGCAGATGTACCGGCTCCAACTGCTGGTTGCCATGACGGCTTGCCAACTCCTGCGCCGCTTGAAGCGCGTCCTGCGCTTTGACCGTGAACTTATCAAATCGTGTTGCCATACCGTGTCCCTCAATCCTGAATAAAAAAACAGCCGCGCTCCTCTCCTCACTTTAAGGATAAAGCGCGGCTGCCTCAATAGCGCATGATTCTCCAATCCACCAGGCTGCCTTATTTGTACGCCGCAGCGGCCTGTGCGCTTTCACTCACGTTGATTTTGATGGCCTTGGGCTTTGCTTCTTCGCGCTTCGCCATTGTGAGCGTCAGGACACCATCCTTATAGTCGGCTTTGATGCCCTCCGTGCTGACGGTGCTGGGAAGAGTGAAAGTTCGCGTGAACGCACCGTAGGAGCGCTCGACTCGATGATATTTCTCTTCTTTGACCTCGCTCTCCTGTTTGCGCTCGCCTTTCAGGTAGAGCGTTCCGTCTTCAACGCGGACTTCAAGGTTCTTTGGATCGACGCCTGGCAGTTCGGCCTTTAGCACCAAGTCATGGTCCGTCTCGTAGATATCTACGGCTGGTTTCCATGCCTTCGCCTCAAGCTGCTCGCTGCCAAACAGGTTTCCAAAAGTGTCATTGAACATCCGGTTGAACCGATCCTGAGTGGTGAGAAGGTCCCGAAAGGGTTCCCATCTTACAATCGCCATAACGTTTACTTCCTCCTTGCACTAAGCTCTAAGTTTGCTTCTGCATTAATAGATGAAAGTCATATAATCTTAGTTGCATAATATCATGTTATTTTTTAACAAAATAAAGTTAATTATTTCAATAACTTAAATTATTAATATGCAAATCTTAATTGGCTCCGAAGCTCAATTACCGTCCACGGAGAACCCGAGCAGCACGTTTCCAGGCATGCCCATGAAGTTGCCGCTTTCTGCAAAAAGCATTCCATCACACACCGTCGGTCCGTTCTTGTCCAGCGATCCGCCGTGCGCTTCGACTC
>JASHTR010000227.1 GCA_030040455.1 Terriglobia bacterium
GGATCGGAAGGTTGCTTCTGGACCGGATAGACGTCCCCCGGATTAGCAAGCGGCTGGGCCCTGGGATGGTCAGGGAAAGACGAGTGATATTGGAGCGTCAAATCGGGAGGATGGGGCACCCCGCTAGGAGTATTACCCAGGTTGCCAGGCACCTGCAGCCAAGGCTGGAGGGGGAAGGGCGTGCCCAGGTTTTCATAACTCGTGACATGGCGGGGGAAGCTGTCGGCCATCGAGGGACAGCGGCGGTGCCCATGAAACGTCCTCGCGGTCGGAGGACAATGGCCGAAATACTGCGGCCGGGCCTCCTGCCAGTTCACCATGCTCAGCCCCGAGGGATCGTAGAGAATGGCCCCGTCCCGGACCGTCATCACGTCGGTGAGTTTGGAATCGCCACACATCCGCGCATAGCCATCGTCGTGGAAGCAGAACCTGCCGTGCAGAAGCTGCATCACGGCAATGTCGGCGTCGGCTCCGGGGCTGAGGGTCCCTAACTCGGGATGATGAATCTCCCTTGCCGGGTCCACCGTGGTTTGCCGAATCACCTGGTCAAGCGTCTCGCCCATCACCAGGAAGCGCGACATGATGTTGATGAGACTCAGCTCCGGAACGTTGCCCAAATGCAAGTCCGTGGAGATCGAGTCAGGCAGGAAACCCTGCTGGACTGCCGGAGCCGCGTTGCGCCACCAAAAGCTCGCCGAGCCATAGCCCACGTCGAAAATGACGCCACGCTTGCGCGCTTCCCACATGATCGGATTAACCTTGCCGTTCGGCAGGATGATCGGGAATTGCTGGGCGAAGACGTGGGTGTGAATGTCGCCCGGGCGCAGCCGCTTCGTGATGATATCGGCGTAGGAGCGGCCGGGCACCGGGGACGTATCCACCATGATGGGCCGGTGGGTCAAATTGCCGCAAGCGATGGCGTCGTCAATGCCGGCCCAGGGCGTGGGCGGGCTGTTCAGATTGAAGCCGATGCCGTAGTGGGCGGTTTTGATTCCCACGATCAGGTTTGGAAACTCGTTGATGACGTGGGCGCAGAGAGCGGGATTCATGTTGTCGGGATCCTGCTCCAGGCCGCTAAACATGCTGTTCTCGACGATGTTCAACCAGGAAAGCAAGCGCACCTGGGAATGATCGGTGACTTGCATCATCTCCTCGATGAAACCGTTGGCCCCGAAGCTGCCCGCGTCAACCATGGTGGTCACGCCAGCCCGGAGCGGAATGTCCGTCATGATGCCCTCGGGCAGCTCGCGATGGCGGGCGGCCGGAGTAATCCAGTTCAGCGGCACGCCGCCGTTTCCGACGTGAACGTGAATGTCGATCAACCCGGGCGTAACGTAATAACCGCTCACGTCCACCACTTTGCCCGCCTCGCTCGCGGGAATATCCTTCGCCACGGCTGCGATCTGATGGTTGGCGATGGCAACGTCCATGACTCCATCGATGTGGTTGGCGAGATCAATGACGTGGCCACCCTTCAAAAGAAGATCATATCGGGGCGCCTGGGCCATGGCCGCCCGACTCCAACTGCAAGTCGCCATCCCCAACAGGAGTGCGCAGCACGCAAGCTTCTTCAATGGGACCATTAACTCTTCCCCTGGGTTTAATCAATTACGTCATCTTTAAAGTTTTCCTCTGCGGCCTTCTCCGTCAGTGAGCGCCGAACGCCGCATCGAGGATGGTATTGTTTAGCATGGTGTCGCCAAGCGTGTCAAGCAACTTTTTACGAAGCGCAATCCTCTTTCATAAAGTGAAAAAATCAACAAGGGTCACGCCTCAGAAGTCGTGAAAAAATTCAGAGGACGAGCAAAAAGCCTCTCGCTAAGGCGCAAAGCCGCAAAGGTACGCAAAGAAACCCAACGAGTTCCATTTTGCGTTTCTTGGCGCCTTAGCGTCTTTGCGAGAGGATGTTAATTTTTTCACAGCTTCGGACAGGGTTGCAGGGTATTTACTAATATGTTAACGTTCTGTTTTTGGTCGGCCAATCTTCGACCATCGCGAGTTGGCTCTCCACTCGCCCGCAAGCTGTTGTCCTCGAATGGGTCCAGACGATCATTTGCGATTCGACCGACGCGACGTCGCGGCGATGACCGTGCTCGTCCTGGTTCTGGCCGCCATGTTCTGGAAGGTCCTCTTCACCTCCCAGATGTTCTTTTTCCGCGACGTTTACAACTACACTTACCCTCACGTCAAATTCATCCACGATGCCGTTCGTCATGGATATCTTCCCTACTGGAACCCTTTGCTGAACTATGGCGAGCCGGTTCTGGCAGACCCCAACTTCCTCTTCTTTTATCCCACGACGCTGCTCGTCATCCTGCTTCCCGTTGCTTACGCCTACTGCCTGCATTACGTTCTGCACTTCGCCATTGCCACCGTGGGCGCCTATGGCCTGGCGCGGCAGTGGAATCAGTCGCGGTGGGCGGCGCTTTTTGCGGCGGTGGCCTTCGGTCTCAGTGGTCCACTTCTCTCGCTTGGGAATTTTTATAATGAAGCCGCCGGTTCGGCATGGATTCCCTGGGCCTTATTCCTCACCGAGAAGGCGCTCGCTCGTCGCTCCCGGCGACCCTGGATTTTGCTGGCGATTGTTTTCGCGCTGCAATTTCTGGCAGGGGAAATGCTCACGCTGCTCGCCACTTTCACTCTTTGCTTCGCCTACGCCTTATATCGAGCCGGAGATTTTCGCAAGCCTCTCGCCGCCAGCAACCAGCGGATTCTGGCCGCCTTTTTTGCGGTCGGGCTGCTCATGATGGGGCTCTCAGCCGTCCAGTTGCTTCCCGCTGCTCATCTTCTGGCTCATTCCCGCCGGGGACTTCAGGGCATGTCTTTCCGGGAGACCACCTATTGGTCATTCAGCCCGTTGAAGCTTGTGGAATTCGTGCTGCCGAACTTTTTCGGGACGTCTCTGGCGTCACCCACAATTTGGGATTTTGTCCTCGATAGCCGCAATAATCCCTACCTGCCTTCGGTTTTCGTGGGGTTTGCGACGCTGTTCTTTGCGCTGATTGGCGGGGCGTTTTGCCGCGACCGGCGGAAGAAGTTCGTCGTGCTTGCGGCGGGAACGCTGCTGATCCTCTCGTTCGGCCGGCACACGCCTGTCTTTTCGCTCGTTTATCTGCTCTTTCCGCCGCTCGAGCTGGTGCGCTTTCCGGTGAAGCTGCTGGTCCCGTTCACTCTGCTGCTCGCTCTTCTCGCAGGCTGGGGAGTGGATGCGCTCCGCGACAAAGAAACGCCCTGGGCCACAAAGCGCCGCGCCGTTCTGGTTCTGCTTGGCTGCCTGCTCGTTCTCTCCGTGGGGTTGTGGATTTGCTCGTTTGCTTTCCCGGCGCTGATCCGTGGCGCGGGAGAAAAAATTCTCCTCGCCTCAAACGGGCCCTTCGTGCGGCGGGCCGAAGGCCGGCTGACGCCTCTCGAAGTGGCTGGCGGCGGCAGGCTCCTTCTGACGCTGATCAAGGTTTATTTTCCCGGCTTCGTGGGCTTCCTGCTTGGGGCCATCGTCTGGTTCAAAATGCTGGAACAAAAGAGGCCCCGGGCGCAACGCGTGCTCCCCGTGGTGGCGCTGCTGGCCTTGTGCCGGCTGGCTTTTATAAATTATTCGGTTAACCCCACCGTGCCCCAAGCCTTTTATACCTACTGTCCTCCTGTATTGCAGCAAATGAAAGCGTCCACAGGCCCCTCCCGTATCTC
>JASHTR010000019.1 GCA_030040455.1 Terriglobia bacterium
TGTTCGATCCGTCTTTTCACTTCCGCATACTCGTTCGCCAGTTGCACTCCGGCGTCCTCGGCTACCACCTCGGGGGGCATCGCTTCGACGGCAACCACGTGCTTCCACAGCGGACAGACCGGCCGATATTCGCACCAGTCGCACAACGCGCTTTTGACAGGCGGGAAAGACGGGCAGGCTTCGATCCGGGAGATCAAATCCTCCGTCTCCCTTGAGAGGTTCTCAAGTTGTTCCGGCGAGCGACGCGAGATCAGCGTGAAATCGAAACCCAGATAATGCCAAAACAAGTCCACGCGCTCCACGTCTTTCCAGAGCGACCGGAGGCCAATCTCGTAGAGTGGCAGTTGGCGGTCCGAATCCACCGACGCCTGATCGGGCAAGCGGCCACCGGTTTTGTAATCATGAATCTCGTAAGTTCCATCGGAACGACGTGCCACGCGGTCAATATACCCCCGCATGGCGAAGCGCCCTTCGGAGCTGAGATGGAAAGAAACGCGCTGCTCGGTCGAGAGTGTCTGGCTCTGGGTGAAGGGGTGGTATCGCTGGTAGTAATTGCGGATGCAGCGCGCGCCGTAATCATGGAAGTTCTCTTCCCGCAGCTCCGGTTTCACTATCCGAATCCTTGCGCTCCAGTTGCGGCGCCACTGGCCGGCATAATATTCCATCAAGTCGTCGAGCGAGTAGGTCTTCTCATACTTCAGGCCTTCATAGAGTTTTTCGAGCGTTTCATGAACCCGAGATCCCATAAAGGCCTCGGCCGTTGTCTCTTCCGGCGCCGGAATGCGGTCAATATATTTGAATCGGTATCGAAGCGGGCACTGCTCAAAAGTCGAAAGCTGGGAGTGCGAGTAGGCTGCCATGCGGAATCCTCCGTTTTGCCGTGCGGCTCACCGAATCTTCAGAGACGTTGGATGAGTATAAATGCGTTCTCGGCCGGAGAAAACCTGCCGCAGGGCAAGGTCCGGAGAACCGGTCAGCGTGGCCTCGCCGGCGGGAGAGGCCGGGGCGGAGCCCCCTCAAAACTAGGCTATAATACTAGCCTATGACCTGTCAAGAGGGCGTCTGGTTTTGCGTTTCGCTAACATCTCACGACGTGGTGTAAAACGGCCAGAAGTTGGCTCATATCAGCCAGCTTTCGACAAGGAGGGAAAGCCATAGTCCTCCACTCAATATAAATAGCTGCAAAACAAGGGGTTGCGGCCACGACGTTTTTCTAAGACAATGGCATTCCGCTTGCTTATTTCCAGGCTGTGACCAAGGATTGGGCATAGAGCGAAGCGGAGGACCTCGATGAAAAAAATAAACTGTATGCTTGTTCTCATGATGGGGATGATGCTGGCAGGCGCGCAAAGACTTGCAGCCCAGGCGAATCCCGGACCGGGCGTCGCCCGCGTGAGCTTGATCAACGGGCAGACCTCTATCCAGCGGGGTGGCAACGGGAGCTGGGTGGCCGCCACAATCAATGAACCCCTGGAAGCAGGGGACGTGATTTCAACCGGCGCCGGGGCTCGGGCTGAAGTTCAGCTCGACTACGCCAACGTGTTGCGGCTCAGCTATGATACCACCGTCAAGATCGCCAGCCTTTCCAATTCGCAGATGGAGGTTCAGCTTGCACAGGGGCTTGCCGACGTCACCGTGATGAAGGGAGCTCAGTCTGCGGTGGTGGTGGACACGCCCAACATGGCCGTACACCCGCTGGAGCCCGGCGTTTATCGGGTGGAAGTGGATTCGCAGTCCGAGACGCGGGTCACCGTCCGCAAGGGCCATGCCCAAATCTCCACTCAGGAAGGCAACGCCGATTTGAAGCAGGATGAATCGATGACAATAGAAGGGTCCGAAAATCCGCAGTACCAAATCAGCCGGGCTCCGGCGAGCGATGCGTGGGATCAATGGAACGACCAACGCGACCATGTGATCGAAGACGCCCGAAGCTGGCAGTATGACAACTCCTACTACACCGGAACCCAGGATCTGGATGCCTACGGTCAATGGACTTACGTGCCGGGCTACGACTGGTGCTGGACGCCTTATGTCGATGCAGGCTGGATTCCCTACTACAACGGCCGCTGGGCGTATGAGCCCTATTACGGTTGGACGTGGGTTTCCTCCGAGCCGTGGGGCTGGGCGCCCTATCACTATGGTCGCTGGTTCTTCTATGGCAGCTCATGGATGTGGTGGCCCGGTCCGGTCTATCCTGCCTACAGACCGATTTGGGCACCAGCCTACGTTTCCTTCTTCGGTTTCGGAAGAGGGGGATTTGGGCTCGGGATCGGATTTGGGTTTGGCTTTGCCTCGATCGGATGGATGCCCATCGGCCCTGCGGACCCATTCTACAGGTGGTGGGGTCATGGCAGCGGATTTAACATGGTGAATGCGGCCAACATCCGCAACTTCAGGGGCGCCGGTTACATGGCGCCACTTGCAGGCAGCGGGCGTCCAGCGTATTCCAATCTTCGGGGCGCTATGATGAATGCGTCTATCCGTCGTTCCCTGGTGACGGTTTCCAGCCGTGACTTCGGAACCGGAAGATCGTTCCAAAGACAGTCTGTCAGTGCAGCCCAGTTCCGCCAGGCGCAAATGGTTTCCGGTCGCGTGCCGGCGGCGGATCCCACTCGCGCAACCATGAATGCAGGCATGAGGCCTGCAAGCCGCACCTCCATTCCATCGCGTTCGGTCAGTGGCCGCCAGTTCTTCACGGCTCGCCAGTCGAGCGGAGGCTTCACGCAACAGGGGGCGGGAATGCAGCGTGGTTTCCAGAACAACGGCTCCAGCCGGGCAGCTAACGCCTTTGGGGGTGGGACAACCTTCAACCGGCAGACCGCGCCAGCCGGACAATCCCGGGCAATGAACAACGGTGCAGGCGGCTGGCAGCGGTTCGGTAACCAAGGCGGCGCGGCCCGAACACAATCCTTTGGGAACTTTAACCGAGGGCAAGCGCCCGACTCCAGAGGAAACTTTGCTCAGCCCTCATCGAACGGAACCCGCCAGAACTGGCAGGGCTTCGGTGGCCAGGGGAATTCCGGGCGGACACAGCGGTCTGACGGTTTTGCCCCTCAGAGCGCTCCGGCCTCTCGGGGATACTCCGGTCAGTCTTTTTCCAACGGCGCGGGACAAGGCTGGCATGGCTTTACAACGCAGCCCCGGCAGTCTTTCAACAACGGGGGTTATTCCAGGAGCTACGGAGGAGGTGGCTATGGCCGTTCCTCCGGCTATTCTTCCCGACCGCCTCTTAACTTAGATCGGCCGATTGTTTCCAGCCGCAGTTCCGGTAATGGGGGCTACCGCGGCTCTTGGGGGCGCGGCTTTTATAGCTCCGGGTCCTCTCGCAGCAGTGGATCTCATACAAGCGCTCCAAGAGAAGAGAGTCGCGGCGGATTCCACGGCGGCGGGGGTTCCCATAGTGGCGGAGGCGGCCACGGCGGCGGAGGCAGGCGATAAGCCAAGGGTTAAAGTAACGCCCCAATCCGTCGATAACGGTGACGACGTAGGGGCGCTGCTTGCCGCGCCCTAAGCAGGGCGCTCCAAGGGCGCCCCTACGTCCCGGTTGGATGCACCCACCGGGTTGCGATCGTGACTGGCCACGTCATCCTGCCGCCCTGGCAGGAAGTCAAAAGGAAACCACCCGAGCATTCCTGCACGGACAGATGGATCTGGCGATGCGCTTCAGGTTCCCCACGACCCGAGCATTCCTGCTGTGTCAATCATTCACGGACAGAGGACCGAACATCTTCGATGAGCAGGATTGCGTCTAATAAAATATACTAATAAGAGAAGGGTAATGCAGGCGCGGGCGAAAGCCCCGCAACAGAAACATGGCCCGGAAGCTCGCAACGGCGCGAGATGGGATTTTACAGCTCGTTCAGCAAGGAGGATGCGAAATGACGAACGTTCGAGCCTTGATGGTTCTTTTTTGTGCGTTGATCTTTACCTGCCTTGTTTCCCAGGCCCAGGCGGGCGTTATCCGATTCGCGGGTGAACAAGCCGCCAAAGGAGCCAATAGTGCTACTCAGGTTGCCGCTGCCGGTGGTGCAGCGGTAGCAGGAGGAGCCGCATCGGCGGGTCATGCGACGGCGAATGCCCTTCAAGCAGGTGTGAACGGAGCGAAAGGTGGCGTGGCCGCCGCTGCCGGAGGAACTGCCGCCGCAGGCACGACGGTGGCTGGCGCGGTGGCGCACGATACCTCCAGAGTGAGCGGCGCCGCAAAGGCAATTCCCGGTGCTGTTGCCAGCGGAACGGCAACCGCTGCCCACAAAGTGTGGCACGTAATCTGGTAAGGGTGCCACTGATCGGTCGGTGGCAAAGCAGACTGTTTGAGTGTGACCCGGATTTCGCGCCGCTCGAAGTAGGGCGAGCGGGTTCGGAATGACACGGTGCCGCGAACGGAATGAGATGGCTCCGAAAAACTTTCAGCCATCAGCGCAAAGCTCCGGAGATAGATCGCTGGACGCTGAGCGCTGAAAGCTGATGGCTTGCCTGCGGGCGAGATGAAACTGCGGCAACGGCTCCTTTGCCCTTCATCTTCTCCTTTTCGGGCGGTGAGCTGGCAACTCCCTGTCGCATCAGGTGAATGGTTCCATAGGTTGTATTGAGGCGGATGAGCGGGCCTCCTGCTCCGAGAGTTCCCTTGATGGAGGGTCGGGGACCTTGCTGATTGATCACCAGTCCCGGCCCGGAAAAATCGGAATCCACCGCCCCATGCACCGAAACGGCTTCCATCACAAAACGGCTCTCCTCCGGCAAGGCCAGAAGGATATCGCCATTCTGCACGTTAACCTCGATGGGGTCCGAAGGCTGTGAGGCAGCGAGCAAATTGATATTGCCATTCTTATCCGAAATCATCACCCCGTTTTTGAAACCCGAGATGCGGACGTCCTTCTGCCGCGTGGTGATTCGAAGCGGGCCGCCGATTCCTTCAACTTCAATGGAGCCCATTCCCATCATCAATTTGCCAAGCTGTTTCCCGGCCTCCATCACAGTGCGTGGCGCGCGGAAGAGCATGCCCTGTTGAAGAGCTTGAAACCGGATATATCCCGAAAATCCGCCGTTCACCGTAACCTCGCCGGAAACATCTGCGATCTGAAGATCGTTCCCGCGGCCATTCACTTCGACGTCTCCCTTGACGCCGCGCACGTCCACCGAGCCACTCGTTTCCTGAATTTTAACGTTGTTACCCGCTCCGGCCACGTGAACGTCTCCTGACCGTGCGCTCAGGTCTTCCGTACCGTTAAGGCCGCTGGTCAGAATATCTCCGTGGGCTGTGGAGACCTCCACGGAAACCGCCGCCGGCGCGCGCACATCCCAATCCAGGCGCACATTGTCGCCGCCGTGAGGAAGAGCATCCCAATTGGGCTGAAGGACGTAACGCCCGCTCTGGCTGAGGATTTGAACTTGCAGTTGGTCGTGGATTTTTCTTGCCTCGGCTTCATCGGTTGCCCGGATAACCTCCTTGACCGTCCCGTTGATCCCGGTAACGTTTGCACCTTGAATTAGCGCGTCGCCCCTCGGGTTCGCCAGCGCTAGATCGGCGCCCGAGGGGATCGCCAGCGAGATATTCTGGGTGAAGTTATAGGAATTCAGAAAGGGGTTTTGCCAAGCTCCAGGTCCCAGACGGATTCCCCACTCTTCCCTCCAGGTGCTCCAGGGCGCCAGCACCGCACGGGAAAAGAGGGTTCCTAAAACCAGGAAAAGAACCAGAAGAACTCCTTCGGTGCCGGAAAAGCGGGTCGGAGGATAGGTTTCCGGGTGGAGGCGGTACTCAACATAGTCGAAAAGCTTCGACAGACCCCATAGGCTGATCAAAGCGGGCCAATATTTTGCAAGCAGAAACCAGGGATGGATTCGAGGATTGAAGTTTTGAAGCAGAAAGATGACGCCTATCGCGATCAGAATCAGTGCCCAAAGGAATGAACCCCGGCGGTAGTGATATGGACTCATCTGTTTTTCTCCCCAAGGGCGCGGCAGGCAGCGCCCCTACACTGACGGTCCGCGCGGCGGTCTTGGCGGCCCGAAAGAACGTAATAAAAGAAGCGCTCCGAACACAATAAGGATCACCGGCCAGGTTCGCGAAATCCCCCAGCCGGGAGCGTACTGATTCAACAGAAAGAGCACGCCGATTACGATCAGCATCACCGGTAAGGTGAGTTTTCGCCGTACCTCGAAGGGATTCAATTCAGCCAACGTTGCAGCGCTCCTTAGCCAGATGACTGATAGCGTTCAGCCATTAGCACTCAGCCTTCAGCTTTCAGCTTTCGGCGCGAAGTTTTTGCTGACAGTTGAGCGCTGACCGCTGAAAGCTAAAAAAGAGCTTTCACGGCGCAATCGTTTCCAGGCTTTTCGTCACTTTTGCCTTTTCCAGCTCAATTCTGGCTTTCTCGATATCGAGCTCTTTCATCTTTCGCTCGTGCTCCATTTCGCGCGTTCGAAGCTCTTGATGCGCCTGAAGCTCGTGCTCGCGCATTTTTCTGATGGAGCCAATCGCCACGATGGCCACCACCATCGCGAATCCTCCCAAGGGAATCAATAAACCCGGCTCAAAATGCCACATCCAGTTACCTCCTGAAAAGTCGATTTTCCTTTATTGCCATGTCTTTATCACAATCCTTTTGGCCCCGAATCCGGCTCATTGACCTTGGAGCGTTGCGCTTCCGACACCGGCCTTCCCATCCTTCGCCGGATCAGCAGCACTCCAATCACGATCAGTAAGACCGGCCAGAACCTCCCGACATCCCTGAAAATATGGATTCCGAAGTTGTCCAGGAGAAACAGCACTCCGAGAGCGATTAATACAATGGCGCTGACGGGAGCATCCATTCGGAAGGAGCCAACGCCCGGCCACTCTTCCACCGGCTGCCCCATTTGCTTCCGCCGGGCGATTTGATATGAGTCGATCACCATATAGCAATAGAAAGCTACGGCACCCAATCCGAAAATAGTGCCGAAGGCTCCGCCCGCCCGGTCACTCAACGCGCAAAGCGAGCCGAAAATCAGCACCTGGACAATAGCCTTGAGCACCTGGCCGTTGTAAACGGCCCCCACCCCCGGAATGAACCCCAGAAAGAGGGCCAGCCCCGGGTTGGTTCCCAGGTCCAGGCCGGGAGTAGAGCCTCGAAGCCGGGCGGCCAGGCAAGACTCGCAATAGGTGGTTCCTCGCACGTCGCGTCTGCACTGCGCGCAAAGCGCGCGCCCGCATTGTCCGCAATAAATCGCCGCTTCAGCCTCCGGATGATAGGCGCACTTCATGGTGTTGAACTCCTCATATCGCTATTCCCGCTCTGCGAAGAGTTCACCTGGGGAGTAATGTCCAAGGTGAGCTCACGAGGGGGGACAAGCCCGCGGTTGGTGGCTCCCCCGTCAGGAGATTGAGATTTCTTTTCTGGCTGAGCGCCGGGCTGTTGCCCGGCGTCCTGGAGCATTGATTGCACTTCGTAGACAAACCGCAGGTCAAAATAGAATTTCTCCGCGCGTGCAGCAAGCAAATGCCCCTGGCTGTCCACGTGATAGACCCATGTGCCGGGATTGAGGTCGCGCAGTTTCACCTGCCGCAAGTCCACCCGGGACGTATAAAGGAGAAAGGAAAGCGAAAAAACCGCCATGGCAACGCTATAAGCAAGCTGCGGCCGTAATAAATAGCGAGGAAGCGCTCGAAGGCGCGCTGCCAGCGAGGGCTGGCGCTCACCGGTCGTCGCGCGCAGAATGCGCCCCATCAACCACGGCGCCGGCTCTATCTCCCTGGCGTCCCGGCACACGGCGAGGCCAAAGCGCACGTCTTCCACCATGCTCCGGCATTCAGGGCAGGAAGCAAGGTGAGCCTTACCATCAAGTGCAACCTCCGGCGCAAGGAGGCCGTCCAGGTAATCCGAGAGCAGGTTAGCGAACTCGATATGGGTCATGGCGGCTACTCCAGCCTCTCATCCTTCAACATACGTTTCAGGACTCGGGCAAGTTCCATCCTTCCGCGGTTTAGCCTGGATTTAACGGTTCCCTCGGGAGCGCCAAGAATCTTGGCAATTTCGGCGTAGTCAAAATCCTAAAGATCACGAAGAACAACCACCTCTCGCATGTCGGGCGAGAGGCGGTTGAGAGCGGCTTGCAAGACCTCTCGCTTCTCCCGTCCTTCCACCTCCACTGCGGGTTCCGAGGAAGGTCCGGCCCTCGGATTGATGCCTGCTTCCTCGTCATCGAGGGAAGCGGTGGCACGGTCCCGACGCGTTCGCCGGTAGTGATCCACCAGGTGATTGCGCGCCACGCGGCTCAGCCACGTTGGAAACTGGCTTTGGGCCGGGTCAAAGGAGCGCAGGCTCTCGAAGACTTTAATAAAGATCTCCTGCGTCAGGTCCTCGGCGTCCGTCGTGTTTCCGGTGAACCGGTAGCACAGATTGTAAATTTTTCGAGTATGGATTTTGAGCAACGATTCCCAGGCGGCGTCCTCGCCTTTAAGGCAGCGTCGGACTAAATCCTGATCTTGAAGCACTTATTTCAGGTTTTCTGGAATCAAATATTCCGCCAGCACCAGGTCGTGCCATTCGTCGGCCAGCTTGGCGTGCTTCTTGTGGACGCCCACCTCCCGCCAGCCGGTTACCTCACAAAGCTTCCGACCTGGCTGGTTCGCTTCCATGATGCGCCCCACCAGCTTGTAGTACCCCTTTTCGCGGGCTATCTTCTGCATACTTCTCATCAGCTCTTGTCCCAGGCCGTGTCCGCGAAGGCTGCGATCGATATAGATCGAGAGCTCGGCGATGCCACTGTAGCAGGCACGCGGGCTGTAAGGTGAAAGCGAGGCCCAGCCCATGAGCGTGTGCTTCACCTCAGCAACCAACACGGGATACTTTTCCGGCCTTGAAACAAGCCACAGATAGCGCTCTTCGGGCGAGACGTAGGAATTTTCGAACGTTGCGATGCGGTCCTGCACGCCTTGGTTGTAAATGCGGGCAATCTCCTTCGCGTCATCCGCGCGCGCAGCGCGAATTTGCAAAGGCTCGGTCCATTCTGCCATTCTCAGCCTTCCTTCAATCGGGGATGAAGACGCAATTCTATAGCACTGTGGTGCAGCCAGGGTGTTTCTGTCAAGAGCGACCTACGATGCCTCAGAAGGAAGTAAAACTCCACGTTCTTTGTTTTCATATTTTTACTTCCCTGCGGACTGATCCTGCCTACGGCAGGTGAAACACTCAGAAACTGTGAAAAAGTTAACGGCCTCTCGCAAAGGCGCTAAGTCACCAAGAAACGCAAAATGGGACTCGTTGGGTTTCTTTGCGTACCTTTGCGGCTTTGCGCCTCTGCGAGAGGCTTTTTTCTTATCCTCTAATTTTTCCACACGTTCTCAGTTTCGGGTGCAAGCAACAATAGTTTTGGACTCTCAAACTGGCGTCGGGGATTCTCGGACTTGACCTGCGCCCTTGCCATTGCCTTGCTGGCCGCTGAGAGCCGATTGCCGAAAGCTGAAGCCGGGTGCGTTCTCAATCAGCGCGCGTCGTGTTATATTCAAATGTTTCATGTGAAGCGTTGAGGACAACCTGATGAGCTCTACAAAATTAAGCGATCCGTTCGGCGCGCGTGGGACGCTTGAAACCGCAGGAGGCAAGAGGATTGTTTATCGTCTTGACTGCTTGGAAAAAAAGGGGGTTGCCAGGCTTTCCCGGCTTCCTTATTCCATTCGCATTCTGCTCGAAAATCTGCTGCGCCATTGTGGCGGCGGCCAGGTGAGCGAGGAAGACGTGGCGGCGCTCGCCGCCTGGAATCCGAAAATTCCT
>JASHTR010000228.1 GCA_030040455.1 Terriglobia bacterium
GAAGCATCGTCGCTGGGGCTGTAGAGCTTCCGCTCGACCCAGTAACGCGCCCAGCTCGGCTCAATGCCTTCTGGCGAATAGACCCTGGGAATCTCTTCCTGCATTAATCCTCGCTCCAGACTCTGAAGTGTGAACGCGACGGCCACTCGATAGTAGCATAGCCCCGCCAAAACTAGGCTTAGATGAGCCGCTGGTCGCTGGGAGGGCAAGAGACCTTCCACACATCAAGCAGCAAAGCCGCCGGTCGTATGCGAATTGTTACGAGCCAATTTAGACAGGCCTGAGCCACTCCGCGCTCACCGTGCTTCTCAAGACTTAACAGGGAGCGTTCCAGCGGGTGTTGAAGATCTCATGGAAGGAAAGAACACAGGTTAAAACAGGCAGGACTCGCATTCCCTACGTTTGCTTTTGAACTTTCCGGGTTGAATATAAACCCACACCGGATACCCTGGGGGTGAACTGAAGAAGAAATAAAAAGGCGGCAGCCTTCAGGTTAGGGTAGCCACCGCCTTTGTCAACAGTTATTAAACCTCAGCTCCTCTTTTTGCCCCATCCTTATATCTTGAAGCAAGAGGTGTTCAGCTTCGCCTGCCAAGCCTGCATTAAACTACGGGCATGTTTGACCAGCAGGAGGCGTGTAGGGGCTCGGCTCATCCATCGAGTTCGCTTGTGCGTTCAGAGCGCAACCCACTTGGTTGGAAGTGCTGTTCGCCGCATTGGCTGCCGAGGTTGCCGCATTGGCTGCCGAAGTTGCCGCTGTCGCTGCCGAAGTCGCAGACGCAGCCTGCGTATTCGCCGCATTGGCCGCATCGCGGGCGTCACCAGCACGCGACATTGCAACACCCGCCAGGATGGCCGCAACCACACCAGCGCCCAAAGCACCCGCTTCCAGCCCCGCGTTGCCGCTCACGAGTTTCTGAGAGGTTCCGGTCTGGGGCATGGCGGCGTTTTTGGAGAGCAACGTGATGGTTTTGCCTTGAGCCACGTCCATGGCGCGACCGTTACCAGCAACATGGAGCGAGCCCTGCGTGGCAGTCACCATGACTTCGTCTTTATTAACCATAGCAACCCGGCCCGCCGTCTTATACCCCTTTGCCGGGGTGATCGACCAGCTTGCGGCAGTCACAGCCACCGGAGAGCCGTTCGCCGGATGAAACATTGAAACATTTCCCTTGGCCAGGTCGAGCGTGACACCGTCCGTTTCCTTAAAGAACTGCGCTTGGGTCTCACTTCCAAGCGTCATGCGGCTCCCGTTGGCCAGGGCAATCACAGCTGCACCTTCGTTGACCTGCAATAGGTCGCCGCTGAAAACCGTGCCATTGGCAAGGAGGGCTTGCCCGCTCACGGTCGCATTAAGGCTACCCGCAACGGTTCCAATAGCAGCTGAACCAGCAAAAATCGGAGCCGCGCCCACGACCCCAACCAGGAGCAGGAACAGCGTAATCCGAAATCTTATCGACATGTGGTTAACTCCTTTTTTAGCTAAGGTCAGGAGCCATTCACTCCTCACCCGGGTTTACCTGAAATAATGCCCGAACAGCAAAATCTTTCTCACTATAAGGAAAGCTTGCTGAGTTGTCAACTACTATTTAAAAAAATTTGGCCGCTCTCTTCCAGCCCGCATCAGAATTCCACCCGACCGCTTTTCACCTTGCCTGCTCTGCCCTTGCAAGATCTAGCGTGATGCGTCCAGCACTTCTTTACGTATGCGGGAGCCTTGCAGTGCGGCAGCGTGCTGCCGATTTGCGCCGGCGACGGGCTCCGAGCGCTGAAGGAATATCCAGTGGCCAGCAAGCTGGCCTTGGGAAAAGCGGCGGCAAGCCGCCGCAATCCAAAGGGGCAATCATAAAGTAGTAAATATTATTTATCAAGCATTATAAGTTTATATATATAGATTTGGTACGCCGCCCGCGGTTTCTTTTACGCCTTGACGTCCTTGAGCGCCGCCAGCACTTCGTGAATGTGCCCCTCCACTTTCACACGGGGAAAGACGGTTTTTACCTTGCCATCCGCGCCGAGGATATACGTTGTGCGCGCGACGCCCATTGTTTTGCGGCCATACATATTCTTTTCCTGCCACACCCCGTAGGCTTCGAGCGTTTGATGGCTGGGGTCGGAGAGCAAAGGGAAATTCAGCATGTATTTATCGCGAAACTTCTGAAGGTCTTCCACCGGGTCACCGCTCATTCCCACCACGCGCGCGCCAGCTTTTTCCAACTCCTTTTTGGCGTCGCGGAACTGGTTGGCTTCGCTGGTGCAACCGGGCGTATCCGCGCGGGGATAGAAATAAAGGACGAGCGTTTTTCCGAGCAGGTCTTTCAGCCTCACTTCCTCGCCGGAGTCCGACCGCAGCGTGAAAGCCGGCGCTTTGTCGCCCACATTCAGCATGACTCACCTCCTGATGAGTTCTTCTTTCAAAACGTCCTGGACCAATTGAGGGTTGGCCTGGCCTCGCGTCGCCTTCATCAACTGGCCCACAAACCAACCCAGAGTCGCGGTTTTACCGCTGCGATATTGCTCCACTTGTTTAGGATGAGCGCGGATGATCTCGCCGGCGACGGCGCGGATTTTCTCCGGATCGTCGATCTGGGCGAGGCCATTTTCCGCCATCACCTCCCCTGGCCGCCGGCCCGTCCGGACCATTTCCTCGAGGATCTCTTTCGCCATCTTTCCCGAAATCGTCTTCCTGGCCATCAGGGAAATCAGCTCCGCCATCCCCGCCGGCGCCGGAGATTCGGTGAACGTCCGGCCGGACTCCTGTAAAAGGAACGTGAGGTCGTTCAAGATCCAGTTGGCCGAGAGTTTCGGCTCGCCCGAGAGCTTTGCCACCTCCTCGAAATAGCCGGCCACGTCCCGGGAAAGGACCAGGAGCTGCGCATCCTGTTTCGGCAATGCATATTGCCTCAGGAAACGTTCCTCACGGGCCTGGGGCAACTCGGGCAACATCCTCCGGATTTCTTCTTTCCAGCTTTCGCCGATCGCCAGGGGCAGCAAATCCGGCTCCGGGAAATAGCGGTAGTCATGGGCGAATTCCTTGGACCTCATGCCATAGGTGCGCTGCTCGCGGCTGTCCCACAGTCGTGTTTCCTGCGTTACTTCACCGCCGCTTTCAAGCAGCTTCATCTGGCGCTCGGTTTCATAGGCCAGCGCCCGTTGAAGGAAGCGGAAGGAGTTGAGGTTTTTCACTTCCGTCTTCGTCCCAAAGCACGTTGCGCCCGCGCGGCGCACGCTGGCGTTCGCATCGCAGCGCAGGCTGCCCTCTTCCATATTGCAATCGGACACTTCGAGATAAAGCATCAGCGTTTTGAGCTGGGTGAGGAACTCGTGCGCTTCTTCCGGCGAGCGCAGGTCCGGCTCAGTGACAATCTCAATCAGCGGCACGCCGGAACGGTTGAGGTCGATATAGGAGTTGCGGTCCGAATCCGGGAAGCCTTCGTGCAACGATTTTCCCGCATCCTCTTCCAGGTGGACGCGCGTAACGCCAATGCGCTTACGCCCGCCGCCCGCCGCAATTTCCAGCCAGCCGTTCTCAGCCAGCGGCTGATCGAATTGCGAAATCTGGTATCCCTTGGGCAGGTCCGGATAGAAATAATTCTTGCGAGCGAAGCGCGAGCTTGAATTGAGGCTGCAATTGAGTGCCATCGCCGCCTTCATGGCCATCGTCACGGCTTCGCGGTTGAGGGCAGGAAGCGCCCCCGGCAGGCCCAGGCACACCGGACAGGTGTGCGTATTGGGAGGATCGCCAAACCTCGTGGAACAGCCACAAAAAACTTTCGACTCGGTCAGGAGCTGAACGTGAACTTCCAGCCCGATGACGATCTCGTACTGCGTTCGAACCTCCGTGGCCAAAGGCATGAGCAAAACTCCCGTATCGAAAGCAGAAGACCATTATACCGGAAGCATCGCCACGCGCGGCTTGCGCATCCACTTTGTGTGAGCACCATACCATCGGAAAAGAAGGAGGTTCTATGCCCGAATTCCAGCCATCATATCCGGAAACCGGCGGATCGATTCCGCCCTTCCGAGTCGACGTACAAATCCACGAGCTTCTCACAAAATCCAAATCCAGGCCGCTGACTCCGCCTCCGCCTTCCGTTCCGGCTCCGGGCCTTCCCGATCCCGTATTTCCGCAACACCCGGAGCTTCTCGGCGACAACGGCCTCCCGCTTTCCCGCCCCGAGCCCGGCGAATCCCCTTACCGCCGCCGCTGGACGCCCGCTCTTATCTATCATACGATGCGAGGCTGGCTCTTTCCTTACATCAAATCGCGCCTGCTGCCGGGTGACTTTCATCCTCTCATTGCTTACCTCTTCACCGAGTGGAAGTGCAATCTCGATTGCCATTATTGCTGGGCGTTTGACAACCGCGTGAAAGGCATGACCGAGGAGACGGCCCGCCGCTCCATTGACTGGCTGCACTCCACCACCTGCCGCGTCCTGGCGCTGATGGGCGGCGAGCCGCTCCTGCGTCCTCAGCTTGTTCACAAGGTGATTTACTATGCCGCGAAGAAAGGCTTCTGGGTGTATCTCCCCACCAACGCGCGCCTCTTGCGGCCAGAAGTTATTGACCGCATCGGCGACGCGGGCGTGGCGACCGTCAATTTCGCCGTAGATGCCGTGGAAGAGAAGCCGGGCCTGCCGAAGGCTCTTAGGCCGGTCCGAAGATACTTCGATTATCTCATCAAGAAGCAATATGATTACGGCTACACGGTTTTCTTCAACATCAACATCTGCCGCACGAACCACAATGACGTCCGCGAGCTCACCGAAATTGCGCATGAAAACGGCATTGCGACGGACTACCACATCAATGAATCGCCCATGATCGAGCAGCCTCATTTCAAGCATCTCGAAGAGAACAGCACTTACATCACCCGCGAGGACTGGCCGGCGGTTGACGCGCTGCTCGACTGGCTGATGGAGAAGAACAAGGCGGGCTACAAGATGGTGAACTCCGTCAAGCGCCTGAACGATATGAAGGACTTCCTGCGCGGCAAGGTAGAGCCCTGGAACTGCCGGGCCGGAATGAATTCGCTTATCATCCGCGTCGATGGAACGCTGGCTCCCTGCTTCCCCATGTATTCCGCGGCCTACGACTGGGGCACAGCGGGCGCGCACAAC
>JASHTR010000229.1 GCA_030040455.1 Terriglobia bacterium
CCGTCGGTCAACTGCGTGAAGTTCTCGGACGGGATGACGGCCGAGCTGGGCGCCCTGGTTGAGCCGTTTGGTTGTGTGCTGCATTCAAGCGAGCGCATGGAGCGGGCTCTCGCCCGCTACACGTTCGGAGGGCCGGAACCGATCCGTAACGTTCTGATTTGCGGCGCCGGTCCAGCCGGCCTGCTTTTTCTGCAATATCTGCGCCAGGTTAAGCGATTCGACGGTTTGATTCTGATCACCGACATCCGTCAAAAAAATCTTGAATTGGCCCTCGAATTCGGTGGAACGCCTGTGAACGCGAGCCGTGAAGACTTGGTTGAAGCGGTGCGAGATCGCACTTCGGGCGAGCGCATCCATTACCTCATCGAGTCGTGTGGCAACCCGGCGATCTTCGAGCAAATTCCCGCCGTGCTTCGCAAGCAGGGAACCGTGTTGCTTTATGGCCACGGGCACAAGGGGCGGGATATAGGCCTCTTGTGCGACGTTCTTTTTATAGAACCCACATTGGTGGTTGGAGTGGGTGCTTCTGGCGGCTTCGACCCGGATGGCAGATCTTCTACTTACCGGCGCTCCAGAGACCTGGTGGCCTCGGGGACAATTCACACCTTGCCTTTTGTCACCCACCGTTATACGGCGCTCGACCAGATTCACCGCGCCTTCGAAGAGGACTTCCAGAGGGAGGATTATATTAAGGGCCTGCTGAGGATGTAGACAGGCAATCAGGGTTTCCAAAAGCGGGAAACTGTGCGCGATCGCTTGCGGTAGCGCACCTCGCGACAATGGGCGTCCGCGCCAAAAAGCGCTGCCGAGGGTGCCGCCGGGGAAGCAGCGATCGAAGCGTGCTGTAGAAAGTCCCTGCGGTTCATAGATTCAAGCTTCGAAGTTCGCGGTCCCAGGGGGCGCGATAAGGCCGCTCCAGCCAGGTAGAAGCTTCGGCGTCGCCGATAATCTCTTCCGTCTCCGGATTCCACTTGATCTTACGTCCGAGCCGTAGAGAAATATTCGCAAGGTGAGAAGCAGTCGCAACCTGATGGCCGCCTTCCACCGGGGCGATGGGCTGGCGTCGGGATTTCACGCAGTCCAGGAAGTTGCGAGCGTGGGTGGCGAGCAGATCGTTTGACCGGGCTTCCTTCATCGCTTTGGTCCAGGGGACGGGAGTGAAGTTGCGAACGTGCACCGGGCCACCCACTGGCATTCCAATGAACTGAGGAACCTGGTTCTGCGGCGGCGCCTTGGTGTCCGCAAACACTTCGAAGCCACCACGTGTGATGAACAGGCTGCCCTTGGTACCGAAGAACTCAAGACCGTTCCCCGCGCCCCTCCCGCGGCTCGCTTCGCGGTGTGACCATAACGCCGTGAAGCCCGGGTATTCAAAGACGGCGTCCTGCGTGTCGGGCGTCTCGCCGTTGTCGTCCGTCAGGGCAAGCCGGCCTCCGCTCGAACACACCGCGCTCGGCCCGGTGATTCCCATTGCCCAGTGCATGATGTCAAGCTCGTGATCGCCCAGGTTGGTCATCTGGCCACCCGAATAATCCCAGAACCAGCGGAAATGATAAAGCGAGCGGTGCGGATTGTAAGGCCGCTTGGGCGCAGGGCCCAGCCACATGTCGTAATTCATTCCGGGCGGCGGGAGGCAGTCGGCGGGCGAGCCGAATCCCGGCATGATGTTGCGGAAAGAAGCTGCGCGGACGGAGTGAATCTTTCCAATATAGCCATTTCGCATCAATTCCTTCGCATGTAAATAGTGGACGCCGCTCCGCTGCTGTGTTCCCACTTGGATCACGCGATGGGTGCGCTCGGCAACATTGATCATCCAGCGGCCCTCGCGCACGAAAAGCGTCATCGGCTTTTCCACGTAAACGTCCTTGCCCGCATGGCAGGCAAGAATGGTGAGAAGTGCATGCCAATGATCGGGCGTCGAGACCACGACGGCCTGAACGTCCTTGTCGTCCAGCAAGCGCCGGAAGTCGCTATACCCTTTTGCTCGCGGTCCGCAAGCCGCCAGGCCTTGTCGCAGGCGAGGCTCGTAACAGTCGGAGAGCGCGACGATATCCACATCCGGCTGGTTCTTGAAATCGTGCACGTGCTGGTGGCCGATCAGCCCGAAGCCAATAAACCCTACCTGGACGCGGTCATTCGCCCCTGGAACGCGCTGTGAAGGTCGATCCCCCGAGGAGGGGTTGGGTGTAAATGCATTGGGTTTGGTCGTTGGCATGGGCAAAAGTATATCACTGAATCCGTCGTGGGTTTGTGGAAAGCCCACGGCGAGAAAAAGTGCTGGCTGTGGCTGCCCCGCCCGCGCTTCCATTCGGGAAGGAACTGAGCGCATTATTTATCATTGCCAACCCAGGGCAAGAAATGAGATAGAATATTGCGCGATTTTGAAAGTGCGAGGGGGGGCGCCCCCGAAGAGGGTTTTGATCGATGAGTGAATCATTAGGAGTGTTTCTGATATCGGTTGGCGGGTTCATGCAAGGAACGTATTTCCTTGGCCTGAAGTGGACGAAGCCCTGGAAGTGGGAAAACATCTGGCTGGCATATGCGGTATTTTCCCTCTTCATCATGCCGGTCGCGCTGGCGGTGGCGGCGGTCCCTCACCTCGGGCATCTCCTTTCGACCGCCCCCGGCAAAAACCTGGAGTTGGTATTCCTGTACGGCGCGGGGTGGGGGATCGGTTCTGTGCTTTCGGGCCTCGGGGTTGACCGCATGGGGCTGGCGATGGGCGTTGCGGTGCTGATTGGCATCACCGGAGCGCTCGGGTCGCTGATTCCGCTGGTCGTAGATACTCCTGACCTGGTCTTCAAGCCGAAGGGCCTGATGATCGTTCTTTCTGTGATTGTGCTATTAGCCGGCGTCACCCTGGTGGGCATTGCCGGGAAAAAACGCGATGCATCCCGGACGGCATCGAACGAATCCGGGCAGAAGGGAAGCTTTATGACGGGCCTGCTGATCTGCATCTTCAGCGGGATTTTTTCCTGCATGTTGAACCTCGCCTTCAGTTTCAGCAAACCCATTGCAAACGCGGCCGTTCTGGGCGGTGCCACCGCAGGTGGCGCGCAGGATTTTGTGTGGATGGTAGCCCTCGTCGGCGGCTTTATCGCGAACGCTATCTATACCTTCTTTCTGCTAACCCGGAACCGAACCTGGAAGCTTTTTGGGATGCCGAAAAGTGGGCGCGCATGGTTGGTCGGTATATGGATGGCCGTTCTCTGGTATGGCGGAGTCCTGCTCTACGGCCGCGGAGCGGGACTGATGGGAGAGCTAGGGACGGTGGCTGGGTGGCCCATCTTTATGGCCACAATGATCATCTTTTCCACAATCTGGGGCTTTGTGACCGGGGAGTGGAAAGAGTCCAGCTCTCTGGCGAAGCGGCTGATGCTCGCCGGCCTCATCGTACTGATCGTGGCTTCAGGAATTTCCGGGGTGGCAAATAAGATGTAGGGTCGCCGCTTGCTTCGCCCCTGGCGTGTTGCAGAAGACCCACACCGTCTGTCATTCCGGAACGTTTTTCAGCGCTCTGCAAGAACTCACGGGGTTGGCGCCTCGTCCGGGATCAGGCCCGACTTCCTGAGGTCGGCCCAGAATTCTTTCGGGATGGGCTGATCGGCAAGGCGAAAGTTTTCCTCAAGCTCTTCAACCGACCGCGCGCCAGGAATCACTGATACGACGGCGGGGTGCGCCAGCGGAAACTGAAGCGCCGCCGCCTTCATCGCTACTCCATGCCGCGCGCACACTTCGGCAGCCTTGCTCACTTTCTGAAGAACCTCCTGGGGGGCATCCACGTAGTCAAACTTCGCGCCAGGTTTCGCTCCGCTGGCCAGAACGCCGCTGTTATATGGTCCGCCAATGATGATGCTGATCCCTTTCTGGACGCATAGAGGCAGGAGCTCCTTGAGCCCGGTGTGGTCAATGAGCGTGTAGCGGCCTGCCAGCAGGAAGCAGTCAAAATCACCTTCGCGGGCAAAGCGGGCAGGCATCTCCGCCTGATTCATGCCCGCCCCAATTGCGCGGATCACGCCTTCGCGGCGCAATCTGGCAAGGGCGGGATAGGCGCCCTTGATGGCCTGCTCATAATGACTATCCGGGTCGTGAATGTGCAACAGGTCAATGCGGTCGAGGTTCAGCCGCTTCAGGCTCTCTTCGAAAGACTTCATGACCGCATCGTAACTGAAGTCGAAGACCGGCTTAAAAGGGAACGGGTGATCGAATTCACGCTTCTCGAGCTGGGAAGGATCGGCAGGAACCAGCAGGCGGCCCACTTTGGTGGCAAGCACATAGGACGAGCGCGGAACGCGTGCAAGCGCCTTGCCAAGATAGGTTTCGCTTTTTCCATGACCGTAAAGCGGAGCCGTATCCAGGAAATTTATTCCCAGCATAAGGGCGCGCTTAACAATGGGAAGCGCCCGCGCCTCTGGCACGTCCTCAAAGAGGCCGCCCAGGGGCGCTGTGCCCAGGCCGAGCCGCGTCACCTGCAATCCGGTTTTTCCAATTTCTGCCTTCGCAAGAGGATTCATCAAGGAAGTCTCCAAAAGGGCATTCGCGAAGAAGAGGCAATCTACCATGTTTGTTGAATGGAGGGCAAGAAGATCTGCGGCTTGTCCATGAGGTGCGGGGAAAACAGCGGACCTAAACAGCAGGTCCGCGCTTACCTTACTCAAAGCCGTGAAGAAATTTGATTGCAAGCAAAATGCATCATGCCAAGGCGCAAAGCCGCAAAACAAGTTGAGAGTCAAAAGTCAAAGAACTTATCCTTATAGGCTTTCGACTCTCAACTTTGAACTTTCAACCTGTCTTGGCGTCTTTGCGAGAGGTTATACATTTTCCATAGCTATTGCGGCATAGCGCGATTCATCGATCCTTGGCATATTATGAAAGGAGGGCTGGAAGTTCATGCCCGGATCGGGTTGTTCATACGAAATTAGAAAGGTGAGGTTATGGAACCAAGAAATCTGGAAGATGTGGCAATTGTCATTCGCCCTAAGAAAGACAATGTAGGCGTGGCGACAGAGGATTTTCTGGAAAAGGGTACGCCACTGCGTTATCGGGAGCAAACCTTCACGCTGACGGACCGGGTGCTGCGCGGCCAGAGCTTTGCAGTTCAGAAAATTGCAAAAGGGGCGAGCTATATCAGCCTAGGCGATCCCATCGGGCTCGCCTCGCGCGACATTGAGCCGGGAGACCCGGTGACAGAAGATAACATGGATGACCGCCTGCCCCGCCTGAGCGCACGCTACCGGGACAACCCACAGCCGACGCCGCGAGATTCCAGCCTGGCCAGTCTCACTTTTGAGGGGTACCACCGCCCGGACGGCACGGTGGGCGCGCGCAACTACGTTGGTATTGTCACTTCAGGGATGTGTTCCTCCACGGAAGCTCACGCCATTGCGTCGCGGGCGATGCGCGAGATCTATTCGCGCGAAAAATTCCCGAATGTGGATGGCGTTGTCCCGATTTCCCAAGAGTCGGGTTGTGGCATGCCGGATGGCCGGGCGGTGGACCTGTTGAATCAACTGCTCGCCGACACGCTGCGGCATCCCAACCTGGGCTCCGCGATCTATATTGACCTTGGTTGCGGCAAGACGTGCGTGGAATGTTCCGCCCCGATCTTCCAGGAAGCTGTCCCACATTACAACCAGCGCGTTGTGAATCTGGTGATTCAGCATTCCGGAGGCAGTCGCAAGACGGTGGAGCGGGGCCTGGAGATGGTTGAAAAGCAGCTCCATTACGCAAATCAGTTTCGGCGCGAGCCGGCGCCCATTGCAGAGCTGATTGTGGGCACGAAGTGCGGAGGCTCAGACCGCTGGTCCGGCGTTACGGCCAATCCCTCCGTGGGCGTTGCGGCGGATATGTTTGTCAAGGCAGGAGCCGCAGTGTTTCTGCCGGAAATCCCCGAGCTTCAAGGATCGGCCATGATCGACCTTGCTTACCGTGCGCGCACCCGCGAAGTAGGCCGCAAGTTGATGCACGCGCTCAAACGTTACGAGAGTTATATGAAATCGTTCGGAAAGGAGTTCAGTGATTTTCGGGACAACCCGTCGCCGGGCAACAAGAAGGGCGGCCTCTACAACATCTTTTTGAAATCCGCAGGCGTCAAGGCCAAGGGCGGGACGTCCATTGTTGAAGACCTTGTTGAGTATGGGGAGTGGCTGGGCAAGCGCAAAGGCCTTTTCGTTCTCTACACGCCGGGTTACGACCAAATTTCTACTCCAGCGCTGTTCCTGAGCGGCGCGCAGGTGGCGCTTTTTACCACCGGGCGCGGCACGGGCATTGGTTGCGCTTTGGGACCCGTTGTGAAAATCGGCTCCAATACGCCACTGGCCCGCGTGAACGGCGATATCGACATCAATGCCGGGACGATTCTGGATCGCGAAGAAACCACTGCGGAGGTGGGCCGAAGGATTTTTCAGGAAACGCTGGATGTTGCCTCCGGCAAGAAAATGACCCACGCCGAAGAGGCGGGATACCACACCGAATTCAAGATTTGGGAATCGCTCTGGCCGGCGTTGTAGCGCCGGTGTCCCCACTGGCGATTTTCGAGCGGATCGCCACGGTCGGGGCCTTTCTGGCCGTGGGCTTTTATTGGCGGACAAACCCCACGGTGGATCGCAGAACAATCGATCGTGGCTGTCAGCGGCGTCTCACGTTGAGTGCGACCCGAAGAGAAGAGTGGAGAATCGCTTCATGCGCTGGCGTTCCGTCCGCATGTGTTTTACGGCGGCAACGTAAGGCGTGAAGAGGAACGGCGCGCAAGCAACGCTCAGAAAAAATTTCTGGATGCGGCTTGTCGGAGAGAACTCGCCATTATGGAGGGAAAAAACGGCCGGATAATAGCGCAGCACCACCCCATAGATATCCGCCGCCAGCGACAAGTGATTGCAATGCGGGCCGAAGACGCGGTTTCGCCCCGCCCGAATGTCCGCCAGAAACTCTTCACGGTTGCTGGCGAGGCTGGCCGTATAGCTTCGCCCGATCCTTCGCAACGTGTGAGAGTCGCTGCCCGCCACCGCGCTCACCGGACGCCCCCGGCTCCGGAAACGCTCGAGCAAGGTGGCAATCAACGTATTGTGCTCGCGCTGGAGCGTGCCGTTGCGCACCTCAAATACGTTGAAAAGCTCCGCCATCCGGTCGATAAAATCGCCGACCTTGGCCGCATTCCAAAAATCGTGAAAAAAGTGGTTGAGCACGTAGAGCAGGTTGCCCTGGCGAAGGTAGGCGACCAGCTCTTCCGCATTGTCCCTGAGCCGCTGGATTTCCTGATGTTGCTCTTCATTGTGGCCGTAAACGGCAACATGGATCTCGTGCTCGAATCGAGGTAGCCGCGCGGTTACTTCTTCACCCACCAGGAAATCCGGCATGTCGCCAAACCGGTTCAGAAGCTCTTTGCAGCCGTCGATCGAGTTATGGTCGGTGATGGTTACAAGGTCCATGCCGCGTTCCTTGGCGCGGCGATAGACGTCGATGGGTTTTGAGTAGCAGTCCCGGGCGTGCAAAAAACGCAGGTGCTTCACATGCCCGGAATAGCGGCTGTGGCAGTGCAAATCCGCCTTGTAGAGTTTGCTCACTCGATGCGCAACCTCTTATGCTATATTACGCATTCCGTGCCGGATGTAGCAATCGAAACCCGTACTCATTCCCGCACAAGCGGGAATCTACCTTGTCCGCCGGAGGAGCCTGGACCTCCGATTTCGTGGGGTGACAGTGGGCGTATTTTCAAGATAGTTCCGGAGGCATTCCAACTTTTCTGGTCTTATGCGACCCTCACCGATCTGTTACCTCATGTATTTTTTCGCGCTCTGGACCGGAATGTTTATGCCGGCCGCAGTGGGAGCGACGCAGCCAATCCGATACCTTGTTGACCTTAGCCAGCCGGAATCGCACCTCGTCCGAGTAACGCTGACCCTCCCTCATGCTCGCGCCGATAGCCGGATTCAGTTTCCGGCGTGGAACGCGCTTTACCAGATTCGTGACTTTGTGAGGAACGTCCAGGACCTTCAAGCCCAATGTGATGGCCGGAAGATGACGATGGTTCCGGTTGATCTCTATACGTGGGCCGTGGGGAACCAAGTCTGCTCTCCTTTGGTGGTGCAGTACAATGTTTATGCCAACCAACCCGGTGTGTTTTCCAGTGAGTTGGAAGCAGACCACGCTTTTTTGAATCTGGCGGAAATCCTTTTTTACATTCCTGGCGAGCGGAACGTCCCTGACCAAATTCGTTTCCTCCTCCCCGGGGGATGGAAACTGGCAACCTTGATGGCAGGCGAGGCAGCAACCCATGTGTATTCCGCTTCGGGATATGATGCCTTGGTGGACAGCCCGGTCGAGGCAGGACGATTTCAGACCTATTCCTATTCCCAGGGAGGTGCAATTTATCGTGTTGTGGTGCGAGCCAATCCCGAGGACTATTCTTCCGGCCGCCTGCTGAACGCTATCGAGAGAATCACTGCTACAGAGACGGCCCAGATGGGCGGCGCGCCTTTCTCACGCTACACCTTCATTTTCCATTTTCCGGCGACGACCGGCGGTGCGGGAATGGAACACCGTAACGGAACTGCGATCAGCTTTCCGGCCGATGAGCTGGACGATAATTTTGTGGGGTTGGAAAATACGATCGCGCATGAATTTTTTCACCTGTGGAACGTGAAGCGCATTCGGCCGCAAGGCCTCGATCCCGTAGATTATATCCATGGGAACGACACGCGCGGTCTGTGGTTTTCCGAAGGTTTAACAAGCACCTATGCCGAGCGGACGCTTCTCAGAGCCGGATTGATTACGAAGACGGAATTTTACAATGACCTCGCCAATGATATCGGGCAACTTCAAAGACGCCCCGCGCGGCATTTCCAGAGCGTGGAGCTTGCCGGCATCGACGCATGGCTCGAAAAGTATCCGGGCTACGACCGGCCCGAGCGAAGCATCTCCTATTACAACAAGGGTGAGTTGCTCGGTGATTTGCTGGATCTTGGCATCCGTCACGCGAGCGGAAACCGTTATGGACTCGATGACGTGATGCGTCGGCTTAACGCGGATTTTGCCGAGCGCCACCGCGATTTTACGGATGTCGACCTCAAACGCGTGGTGGCTGCGCTGGCGCCGCCGCCGACCTGGGTGGATTCGTTTTTTCAGGACTACATCGATGGGACCCGAGAGCTTGACTACCAGAAGTATCTGGATTACGCCGGGCTCAGCCTGGCCCGGGAAGAAACATCGCAGCCGGATTGGGGGATTGAGGCTGTTCCCAACGCCGGGGGACTGATTCAGGTGGTTTCCGTAAAGCCCGGAAGCAATGCGGCGGAGGCCGGGCTTGCGAGCGGAGATATCCTCCTCGAAATCAACGGACACGTGCTTTATGCCTCGCCTCAAGAAGTGCTCGGCCTGAGACCGGGAGAGAAGGTAAAATTGAGAGTTCGGCGCGGGATGGAGGTGCTGACCGTTCGCTTCAATCTCGGATCCCGCCAAGCGGAACGGTATTCCGTGGCGGAACTTCCGCAGCCTACTGCCGAGCAACTCGCGGTTCGCGATGGCTGGCTTTATGGCAAATCTCCTCCAAGTGGACTTCATGTAATGCCATGATCCGGTCGTCTTTCGTCATCTCGTTTCTGATGCTTTATATTATTGTTGTAGGCACGCCCTACTTGATCTACACCCTGATTTC
>JASHTR010000230.1 GCA_030040455.1 Terriglobia bacterium
AGTCCTTTTTTCATCAATCAGAAGTTATCGGAATGGGAGACGGAGGGCGTTCCCCGGCGCGCCGGAGTGAGCGCCTTTGGAGTCGGCGGAACAAATGCTCACGTTGTCCTGGAACAAGCCCCTGCAACCGCGCCGGGTTCGTGGGCGCGTTCCGCACAACTTTTAACTCTTTCCGCGCGCTCGGAAGACGCACTCGAACAGGCGACCGATAATCTGGCTCGTCATTTCAGCGACAACCTGGATGTGAGTTTGGCTGACGCAGCGTGGACGCTCCAGGCCGGCCGCCACGCATTCCAATGCCGGCGCATGGCAGTGGTGCACGATCCAAGGGAAGCTGCGAATGCGCTGTCCAAGCGCGACCGGAAATGCGTCCGCACACGCCTCAAACCCATCGAAAACCCTGAAGTCTGCTTCCTATTTCCCGGCCAAGGGTCTCAACACCCCAATATGGGCCGCGCGATCTATGCCGCCGAACCTGTTTTCCGCAACGCGGTGGACCGCTGCGCTGAGATTCTCCGCCCGCACCTTGGGCTGGACCTGCGGACTCTTCTGTACCCCCCCGAGAGCGTATCCGAAGAGACAAAACGGCGGGTCATCGACACCCTCATTGCTCAGCCGGCCATCTTCACCATCGAGTATGCACTCGCTGAGCTCTGGAGGAGTTGGGGAATCCGTCCACGGGCCATGCTCGGCCACAGTATTGGGGAGTTTGTAGCTGCTTGCTTGGCCCAGGTGTTTTCGCTCGAGGACGCGCTCGCGCTGGTGGCAGCGCGGGGTCGGATGATGCAAGACGTGCCGAAAGGCGGAATGCTTTCGGTGCGCCTGCCGGAAGCTGAAGTTCGCAAGCGCCTTACCCCGCAGTTAGCGCTTGCCGCCGTCAATTCGCCGTCACTCTCTGTCGTTGCTGGATCCTTTGAAGCACTCGAAGAGTTCGAGCAGCAGCTTCACCGTGAGGGCGTGACTTCCCGGCGTCTGGTCACTTCTCATGCATTTCATTCAGCGATGATGGACCCCATCATCGAACCCTTCACCGCCCGTGTTTCGGAAATGCGCCTGCACCCTCCGAAGATTCCTTATATTTCGGGCGTTACGGGCACTTGGATCACAGAAGCAGAAACGACCAATCCGGCCTATTGGTCCCAGCATTTCCGGCAAACTGTTCAATTCTCCGCGGGTGTGGGAGAGCTCGTCAAGAATCCGCATTTTATCCTGCTGGAAGTCGGGCCGGGCAATGTGCTTTCCACTCTTGCGCGTCAGCACGGTGGACTTGTTCTGGACCAGCTTATTGTTTCCTCATTGTCGGGTGATTTCTCAGGCGAGGGAGACGCGGAGTCCCTGATGAGCGCCCTCGGTTCCCTATGGCTGGCCGGAATTGAGCCCCATTGGGCCGCGGTGCACGCTGGAGAACGTCGGCAGCGGATTTCCCTGCCCTCCTATCCCTTCCAACGCAAACGTTACTGGTTCAAACAGCCCGCGACAGATGAATCGACAACCCTAATGGCTCCCGCGCCGGCGATTCCCAACCCGCCAGAGCGCATCGGGCCCACTTCCATGAAGGAAACAGCGCCTATGAATGCCGTTGTAGCTGAACCATCAAGCAGTATTGGTGCGCCGACCCGCACAGCCAAAATCTCGAAGATGCTCACCGAGATTTTCGAAGAACTTTCTGGAACCAGTCTTGCACAGATGGATAGCTCGACAACGTTCCTGGAAATGGGCTTTGATTCTCTGTTTCTTACTCTGGTGACCCAGGCCTTGCAGAACAAGTTCGGGCTGAAGATTACGTTCCGGCAGCTTCTCGGCGATCAATCCAGCCTGGGTGCGCTGGAGGAATACATAGAAAGCAAGCTTCCCCCGGATGCTTTTGCCGAGCCTTCTCCGGCTGTGGAAGCTGTGCCAGCTCTGACGGAGCTTCCGAGCCTTGTCGAAGGCGGAAAAGGAGACACTCCCATGGCCGAAACTTCTGTAGAGCGCGTCATGCGCGACCAACTCGAGGCTATGAATCAGCTCTTTGCCAAGCAACTCGAAGCGCTGAAGGGAGCTACAGCCACGGGCAGCAAAGCTCCAGTTCCAGTGGCGACGCCGCCCGCAAAGACTCCCCCAACCGCTGCTTCCAACGTTGGGGCAGTTCCCGCCCCAAACCAATCCGCAACCTCCACTCTGTCGGCTGCGGTTAAAGCGGAGTTCAAACCCTACGGCCCCTTCCGCCCGCCTCAGAAAGGCAATGTGCCAGCGACGGCCACAGAGCAACAGAAGCAGAGCCTCCAAAAATTCATCCGGCAATACACCAGCCGCACAGCGAAATCGAAGAGCATGACCCAGGAATATCGCCAGCCGCTCGCTGACCCGCGCGTCGTATCAGGCTTCCAGACGGAGTGGAAGGAGATCGTTTACCCGATTATTACCGTGCGCTCGCAGGGTTCGAAGTTATGGGATATAGATGGAAACGAGTATATCGACATTTTGAACGGCTTCGGGCCGATCATGCTAGGGCATAAACCCAGCTTCGTTGAGAGGGCCGTCGAAAGACAGCTTCACGAGGGATTCGAAATCGGACCACAAACGCTCCTTGCAGGCGAAGTTGCGAAGCTCTTTTGTGAAATGACTGGAAATGAGCGCATGACGTTTTGCAACACCGGTTCTGAAGCTGTTGTGGCCGCTCTGCGCATTGCTCGAACTGTGACGGGCCGCAACCGGGTTGTGCTTTTCGCTGGCGCCTATCATGGAATGTTTGATGAGGTGCTTGTAAAGGGCATCAAGAGTTCATCGGGCACCCCGGTCTCGCTCCCCGTGGCCCCCGGCATTCCGCGCGAAAAAGTGGCCAACCTTACCGTTCTCGACTATGGAACGCCGGAAGCGCTCGATTGGATCCGTAAAAATTCCGGCGAGCTGGCAGCGGTCCTGGTCGAGCCGGTTCAAAGCCGTCACCCGCACCTGCAACCCGTGGAGTTCCTGAAGGAAGTTCGCAGGATAACACAAGCATCCGGCACGGCTCTCATTTTCGATGAGGTTGTGACGGGCTTTCGGGTTCATCCCGGCGGTTGCCAGGCGCTGTTTGGCATTCGGGCTGATTTGGCGACTTACGGCAAGGTGCTCGGCGGCGGCTTGCCGATCGGTATTCTGAGCGGCAAGGCCGTTTTCATGGATGCCTTGGATGGTGGAATGTGGCAGTTCGGCGACGATTCATTTCCTGAGGCCGGCGTCACGTTTTTTGCAGGGACGTTCGTGCGCCACCCGCTCGCGCTTGCGGCAGCGAAGGTGGTACTCGAGCACTTCAAAAAGCAAGGTCCGGCACTGCAGGAGCAACTCACCGGGCGGACGACAAAGATGGTTCAACAGATCAACGAGTTCCTAAGTTTGAACGCAGTTCCCACGCAAATTGAGAACTTCGGTAGCATCTTTTTCTTCAGCTTCCCGTCGAGCGAGCGTTTTGCAAGCCTTTTCTACTATTACCTGCGGTCCATGGGGGTTTACCTTCTC
>JASHTR010000231.1 GCA_030040455.1 Terriglobia bacterium
GACTCCGCGAGCCGAATTTACTCGAGTCACAAACCACCACGGTCCGTCGCGCGATCTTCATCATAACCCGGTTGACCTTCGCTTCCAAGAGATTGGGAGTCGTAAGACCAAAATGGATGTCAAAGCCGTCGACTCCGAGAAACAAGATGTCCGCGCTCAGACGCCGCAGGGTATCTTCGGCGAGGGGACCCACCAATGAAAAAGAGTTCTCGCGCAAGCTGCCCCCCGTCAAAATCACTTCGGCCGCGCTGCCGGCAAGTTCCGCGGCGATATTCACTGCATTGGTGATGATCGTCAGTTCACGAAGGTTCCGCAATCTGCGTGCGATGGCCGTTGTGGTGCTCCCTGAATCCAGCACCACCGATTGCCCTTCCTTGACAAGGAGAGCTGCAGCCATCGAAATATGCTGTTTTTCTTTCCGATGAAGCTTTTCCTTTTCGTGCAGGCTCGGATCGAGGATGGCAGCGGAGCGAACGGGAAGAGCGCCTCCGTGGGTTCGATGCAGGAGGCCTCGATCGTTTAGAAACTCCAAATCCTGGCGGATGGTTACCTGAGAGATCGAGAACCTCTTCGCAAGGCTACGAACGAGAACCCGCCCGTCGCGGCTCACGAGGTCAACAATAGCGCGTCGCCGCTCTTCGTTTAGAATCCGGTCCGAATCGCTTGCTTCTACTTCGAAACCTTTTTCCTTCTCTTTATCGGTTATTATGATCCGCGACACTGGGTTATGTTATCTTTCGGTTTATAATTTTACTTTGTCAGTCTTGCACAATCTGAAGGACCACGCAAGTGGATTCGCCTTCCCAATGCAGGGTCGCGTCAAAGTCGCGCCGGTATGGAGTGCGGAGGTTTGCTCCCGCTTTGGACGCGCCCGCCTGCGGAGGCTCCAGGAGCCGGAAGCAGGCTTCCGGCTCGGAAAGGGGGAGCTTGCTCCCGCACTCCATAGATGTTTTGCACCCGCGGCGCCGTGCAATCTTTCACGTCCAGGATTCACAAGAAATGATAATTGAACAATGATAATAGAAATTTATAGAAACAATTCGTAAATTTTTCGCTTGACAATGCAGGGTATTGGCTATATACCTTGTGTCACCGTAGGTAAATATTCGGAGATATCACCGGAGCAGGACGTCCTGCCAGGTTGAGAGAGGAAAACGATATGTCGAAGTCTAACGTATTTTGGCTTTTGATCTTACTGGTCTGCCTGCCGGGTGCAGTTTATTCGCAAAGTACCTTTGCTACGATTACGGGAACGGTTGTGGACTCGTCCGGGGCCGTCGTTCCCAACGCCAAAGTCGCTGTCACCAACCTGAGCACGAACGTTCAGTCGACGGCTCAATCCAATGCGAGCGGAATCTACACCGTGTCTCAATTAAATCCGGGGACCTACTCGTTGCTGGTGCAGGCGACTGGCTTTAAGGAGTACCTGGTATCGGATATCATCCTGAACGCGCGCGACGTTCGCCGGATTGATGCGACGCTGGCGCTCGGAAAGGTAACGACTCAGGTGACGGTGACCGGCGGCGCGACGTTAATCAATACGGAAAATGCGCGCATTAACCAGACGCAACTGTCGTATCAGTTGAATCAGTTGCCTTTGAATTCAGGAGCCATGTGGGGTTTCCTGGCCCTGGCGCCGGGCGTCCTTCAGCAGCCCGGCCAGTCTACCATACGGGTTTCTGGAAGCCGTGGTGGCCAAGACAACTGGTCTGTGGACGGCACCACTTTTAGCGATGGAGTGGACAACACGCAAATTGGACCCGTCGCAAACTATACGGAGTCCTTTCAATCGATACAGACAAATTTGGCTAATAACTCTGCGGAATTCGGAGCCCTTGGCCAAATAACGGCCGTCTCGAAGTCAGGGACCAACCAACTTCACGGTGACGCATGGGACCGTTACTCGTCAACCGGTTTCTATGCGCGAAGCCCCTTCGAGGCATCGGTTCCCTCCTCCGTCTCGCACAACGTCGCCGGAAGCCTGGGTGGGCCGCTATATATCCCCGGGGTTTATAACGGTCGAGATAAGACCTTCTTCTTTATCTCGTGGGAAGGGTATCTCGGGAGCGCCTCAACAGGAGCGTACGTGGGCACCGTTCCCACTCAAGCATTTCGCAACGGTGATTTCTCCTCCCTCCTCCCGGGAGTACAACTATACAATCCAGCAACCGGGCAGCCGTTTGCCGGGAACGTCATCCCTCAAAACAGCCTCAACTCCGTAGCGCAAAAGTTGCAGGAACTTTACCCTTTGCCGAACTTCGGCAACACTTCGGTTTTTCAACCTCAGAATTTTCGTGAGAATTATAGTTTCCCGCATCTCACGGACTATTTGTGGAATGCCCGGCTCGACGAAAAAATCTCTGATAAGGATTCTTTCTTTGCCCGGATTGCCCAGCAGCATAATCCCGCCAACTTCGCTCAAGCGCTGCCTACGTTCGGTCCGTGGACCGAAACGCGCCGCGATGATGATGACACACTCTCCTATACTCACACTTTTAGCCCGAGCGTCCTTAATGAATTCCGCTTTGGTTACGTCTTTAACAATGAGCCGCTATTTACCTCCATTAATGGGTCTCAATATGCTAGCAGCCTGGGGCTGCAAGGACTGGCCCCCGGCATACCTGCGAATATTCCTGGCCTGCCGGAAGTGAGCTTGACCGGCACCGGGATGACGAGCATTGGAGTTAGCGAAAGCTATTCGAATCCGGGATACCTCAACCGAACCTACGAGTTCCAGGACAGCGTGAGTTGGTCCCATGGGAAGCACTTCATGAAGTTCGGGATCGAGATCGGCAAAGTGGATTGGGACAACTTATCAGCCGCGTCGAACCTCTTCGGGTCGCTCGGCTTCGCGCCCACATACACCAGCGGAGGGATTAGCGGACAGGGCTACGCCTACGGGGATTTTCTGCTGGGTATTCCAACCTCGGCGTCCATAGCTCCCGCACCTATCGACCAGAACGCGTATCGGTGGTTTTATAATTTTTATGGCGAGGATCAATTCAAGGTGACACGGCGGCTGACGCTCGACATGGGTCTCCGATACCAACTAACCCCCTCATGGAGCGAGCAACACGATTACCTGGCCGACTTCGACCCGGCCATTGGCAAGATTGTGGTTCCGAATGGGGCGCTTAGCGAAGTCAGTTCACTGATCCCCACAAGCTATGTCCAGGTTGTGGGAGCAAGCCAAGCGGGCCTGCCGCAAAACCTAATTTATACGGATAAAACCGAGTTTGCCCCGCGCCTGGGTGTGGCCTATATGCCGTGGGGCGCAGACACTGTGTTTCGTGCGGGCTTTGGGATTTTCTACAATGCCGTTCCCTTCCCGTGGCTTAGCCTGGGGGACACGGTTCCCTTCGTCGTTCAGCAGCCGACGTACACCAATTCCCTCTCGAGCCCTATCGTCTTGCCCCAAGTTTTCCCTTCAACTGGTACCGGGGCTCCATCGACGGTCTCGCTTCCTGTCGCAATGAATCCACACCTCCCGATCCCTTACACCGAGCAGTACAACATAACCATCGAGCACCAACAATGGAACACGGGATTTCGCATATCGTATGTCGGTACGGACAGCCGCCAGGACACCTTCTCCTATGACATTAACTCGCCTATTCCTAATGATCTGCCTTACGTGGATAAGGCGAGGCCCTTCCCGAATTACCCGAATATCTATTACAACACTAACGGCGCGTTCCACCAATATAATGGCTTGACGGTGCAGGCTCAGCGCCAAATGAAAGGCGGCCTGTTCTTCCAAGCCGCATGGACTTGGGCCCGAGACATCACCAACTACGATTGGGATGGAAATCACACGACCCCTGAGGATCCCTTCAACTTTCAGCGGGACATCGGGCCAGCCCAAGGCGTAACAACACAAAGGTTCACGAGTGCCATGATATACCAGCTCCCCTTCGGCCAGGGCCGACACTGGCTTCCGGATGCCGGTGGGGTGCTGAACCAGGTGGTTGGCGGTTGGCACATCAGCGCGATTTTCAGCGCCCAGACAGGACAATTTCTCACCCCCGAATGGTGTGGGTCCGATCCAGTTGGTATCACTTACACAACAGGTGCGCCCGCCCAAGTGTGCCTTCGCCCGGATGTGAACGGTAATCCCAATGCAGGGGGGGCGGGCACGATCAGCCAATGGTTCAATACCAGTGTATATTCGCCACCGCAACTGGGCCAATTCGGAACCGCAGCCCAAGGTAGCATCATAGGCCCTGGGGTCGCCGTGCTGGATGCGGGCGTAACGAAGGAGTTTTACCTGCATGGTGGGGAAAATGGGCCGAGGCTTCAGTTGCAGCTTACGGCTACGAACGCCCTTAACCACGTTAACTGGAGCAACCCTGACACAACTCTATCAGACGGACCGAGCTTCGGAACCATCAGCGGCGTAGGAGGAGTGAACGGAAGCTCCACCGGCGATGAGCCAGGCCCGCGCGCACTTCAGGCTATGCTTAGGGTTGTCTGGTAGGCGGAGAGGGAGGTGTGGTTTTTCAAAGGGTTGTTGGGGGCCGAGCATATTCTCGGGAACGGATATCGGTCTCTTCGCAGCAAGAGCGTCCTCAAGGGCTGGATCAGTCCCACAATCGTAATCCCAACGCGATGGGTTAACACCATCGTACTGAATCGTCTTCGGCCCGAAATTGGAAGGGTGTATCTGGAGCACGATGATCAGAGGCTTTGACTTCAAGTGGGCTATCGTGTGATTCCAGGTTCTAACGATCGAGAGCCGTAAGATCATGTCTAAGGGTAGTGCCCAATACTTTGATGTTTTGGTAGTCGGTTCTGGGGCCTCGGGAGGGTGGGCGTGCAAAAGGCTTTCTGAAGCCGGCCTCAAAGTGGCTCTTCTGGATGCGGGTCCTCCGCAGTCCGACAAGAACTTCACAGAACACATGCCTACCTTCCAACTGAAGTATAGGAATCTTGCACCTGAAATACTCCGCAGAACCCGAGCGATTCAGTCCAGTTGCTACGACTGCACAGAATACAACTACGAATGGTACTGCAACGAACTCGATGAACCGTATACCACCGCTCCTGGCATGCCCTTTACCTGGGCAGCCCGCATGCGCATTGGAGGGGGCCGCACAAACGTTTGGGGACGAGGAAGCTTCCGTTTCAGCGACCTTGATTTTAAGGCAGCTTCATTGGACGGCTATGGCATTAACTGGCCGCTAAATTATCGTGATCTGGCCCCCTATTATGACTTGGTCGAGCGATATATCGGCGTTGCTGGCCGAGTGGAAGGTTTACCCCAACTCCCGGATGGTGTCTTCCAACCAGCGATGGCCTTGAACTGCTTGGAGACTCTGCTCAGGGATCGCGTCAAAACGAAACTGGGCTGGACCATTACCCCGGGTCGAACCGCTAATCTGACGATCGCCCTTAACGGCCGGGCTCCGTGTCATTATTGCGGCCCTTGCGAACGTGGTTGCGTTACGCATTCCTATTTCAATTCCTCCTTTACCACCGTCACCGACGCGCTTAAAACCGGCAACTGCACTTACATCCCGAATGCTATGGTCTATAAGGTGCTGATGGATTCAAACCGAAATCGCGCTAATGGACTGCTCTACATCGAGAGAAACACGCGTCAACCCATTGAGGTTAGGGGAAGGGTGGTCGTCCTATGCGCTCAGGCGTTCGAATCGGTGCGCATTCTGCTAAATTCGGCCTCCCGGCAGTGTCCGAATGGGCTTGGGAATTCGAGCGGCGTTCTGGGCCATTACCTGATGGACCACATCAGTGGTGCTGGTGCTAGCGGGCATTTACCGGAGCTTTCGGAAAGACCCAGCATCAACGGCCCGCACCGGCCATGCGGCATCTATGTGCCACGGTTTCGTAACCTTCTCAACGGGTCCCGTTCCAAAAAGTTTATGCGAGGCTATGCCCTTACTGGAAGCGGTTACGTTGACTTTAGGTGGAATGCACCAGGTTTTGGCAGGTCCTTCATGAGTAAACTTCACGAACCGGTCAACACAGTCCATTTGAATACCCTTGCAGAAGTTCTCGCTCGCTGGGATAACTATGTAGAACTAGACCCTGGGGTTGTGGACACTTTTGGCATTCCGGTTCTTCGTTTCCACATGACACATGCTGAAAACGAATTTGCGCTCCTGCGCGACGCAATGGATTCCGCAGCCGAAATGTTGGAAGCAGCCGGAGCAAAGAACATCAACCCAGTCTATGAACCTACCGGGCCGGGCAAAATAAGACACGAAGTTGGTATTGCCCGCATGGGTAAAGATCCAAAGAAGTCCGTCCTTAACGAATTCCAGCAATCCCATGATGTTAGGAACCTTTTCGTGATGGACGCGTCCGGATTTCCCTCGAACCCTTGTCAAAATCCGACCTTGACTATCATGGCGCTCTGCATTCGCTCCTGCGACTTTTTGATGGATGAAATGAAACGGCAAAACATTTAGGAGGTATGCCTTTGCTGGACCGTTTGATGACTCACAAATACACATCACGCCGGCGGTGTTGTGAGGTTTCCGAGATATGACGCGAATTTTCTGCGCAACATTTGCGAAGGAAGTGAAATGCGTCATGAACGCATACGGCTATATCGTCCTGCTGTTGGCGATGAGTGCCGCAAGTTGTGCCGCCCAGAC
>JASHTR010000232.1 GCA_030040455.1 Terriglobia bacterium
GTGCATCAACTCGGGCGCGCGAATGACGTCTCCGCCGAAGGCTTGCCCGATGGCCTGGTGGCCGAGGCAGACTCCCAGAATCGGAATTATCCCGGCAAAGTTTGTGATGACGTCCAGGCAGATGCCCGCTTCCGTAGGAGTCTTGGGGCCCGGCGAAATCACAATGCGTTCGGGAGCCTGTTTGGAAATGCCCTCCACGGTCGTCTGGTCGTTACGAACAACCTCCAGGTCAGCGCCGAGTTCCCCGAGGTATTGAACCAGGTTGTAGGTAAAGGAGTCGTAGTTGTCGATGATGAGAACCATCTCTACTGGCATTATACTGTTCCGGCATTATAAATTCGCTATCATCCGAGGATGATGATCTAACCGGTTGCTGAAGGGCGTCTCCGCGCTGTGTCGTTCCGACCCGGAGCGGAGAAGGCGTGAAAAAATTAACATCCTCTCGCAAAGACGCCAAGACAAATTGAAAGTTCAAAATCGGGAGGCGAAAGTTTGCAAGGATAAGTCCTTTAACTTTTGACTTTCAACTTGTTTTTCGGCTTTGTGGCTTAACCCGCAAAGGTGAGGGTAGATGATGAACCTGCTTTTGAGAAGAGCGCTGCCGTTTGTGGTGATGGCTGCATGGGGAATCATCCTCTTCGGCTGTGCCGGATCCGGTAGCATGACTGCCAGACGGCCCGGTGACGCTCCGGCAAGTGGTTCTCTGCAAGATTATCCGGGCGGGACCGTAGTTGAGCCGGACAATCCAAACATCCGCTATATCGGCCATTGGGACGAAACTCGCCTTGCCCAGTCGGCCACGACCGCCAATTCCGGGTCGCGGATCGTCGCCTCGTTTACGGGCCACCATCTCTACGGCCTCTTTGACACGCAGGGGATTACCAACCCTGCCCAGATCTATATGTCGATTGACGGCGGGAAGCCCGTGCTTTTCAAGCTTAATGCCCGGATTGAGAGCTTCACCCCGGCGAAGCTTAAGGGAGATCGGCATAACGTCGAGATCACCGTCAAAGACGTGGATGAGAGGGCCAACCGATGGGTTCCATCCCTCGCGTCGGCAGTTGTTTTTAAGGGGTTTATCCTGGATTCTGGCGCCAAGATGCTGCCCCTCCCGCCTCCAGGGAGCATCCGGATGGAATTCTATGGAGATTCCATCACGCAGGGCGTCCGGGCTCTCTCCATGGCGCTCGGCCCGGACGGCTCCGACGCAACCAAGGACTTTGCCTTCCTCGCTGCGATGGCTTTTGGCGCGATCTCCAATCAGATTGGGTTTGGTCGCCAGGGCATCATTCGGCCCGGCAATGGTCGAGTGCCGCCAGCCCCGCAATCCTTTGGATGGAATTTTCAAGGGTCCCGGGCCGACCCCTCGTTTATACCTCAAGTCGTCGTCGTGAACCAGGGAACGAACGACCAGATGTACCCCTCTGCGCAATTCCGCCCGGCCTATCGCAATTACATCGCCGCGATCCGCAAAGCCTATCCGGATGCAACTATTCTTTGCATGAGACCGTTTGGCGGCTTTCACGAGAAGGACATTCGCGCTGCGGTCCAGGCCTTGGCCGATCGGAAGATCATTTATGTCGATACGACAGGTTGGCTGAGCAATTCTGATTATACGGACGGAATCCATCCGAATGCCGAAGGGCACCTTAAAGCGGCGGAGAAGCTGGTCGCTTTTATCGAAGCGCACGCCAAGCTGAAGGCAGTTCGAAACGTTCACCGGCCGTGGTGGGAATGAGGCAATATTCTATTAACTGAGGATTACCAATGATAGTGACAACAAGCGCGGTAGCGGCGGCCTGTGGTCGCCGGTCTTTGAGAAAAGGGTGTCACTATAATTGGTACTCCTCTGTAGGATGAAATTTAAACACGATCAGGAGGAACGATGAAACGGCGAGAGTTGATTGAAGGAGCGCTTCTTGGCGGCGCGTTGACGGGTTCGGGCTTGAACGCTTTCGGGCAATCTCCTGCCGGGCATCAACCCCAGGAAGCCAGTTTCACGCGCAAGGGCGAGGTGGTGATTGAGCGGGCGGTTCCAGGCAAGCCCCACGCCGGCAAAGTGCTGGCTGCCATTCAGCCCCACGCGGACGACGTTCCGCTTTTTGCCGGCGGCTTGGTGGCCAAGCTGATTGCTGAAGGCTACACCGGCTACCTGATCCGAACCACGAATGACGAGATGACCGGCGGTGGCAGTCGCGGGGAAGGCGTACTGCACAACGAGCAGGATAACGAAGCTGTCGCCCGGGCGCTCGGCCTGAAGAAGACCTACGATCTTTCCTATCGCAATCATCGCCTCGATGCACCTTCGCCCCAGGATTTCAAAGGCCGGCTCATCTTGTTGTTTCGCCTGCTTCAGGTGGACACCATTGTCTCCTACGACCATTGGGGACTTTACGAGGAAAACCCCGACCATTATGTGACGGCAGCCGTTGTCGAATCCGCCGGTTGGATGGCGGGGATGAGCAAAGACTATCCGGAACAGCTTGAAGCAGGATTGAAGCCGCACGGGGTGAAGGAGAAATATTATTTCGCCCGGGGGCCACAAATTGCGAACCGGGTCGTGGACATCAGCGGGACCATCGATCGGAAGGTGGAATCCATCCGCGCCGTCGCGACGCAGGGGCCTGGCGGAGAGAACGGCGCGCGGCTACGCGCTAGGCTTGCCGCCCGGCGCTTGCGGCTTCCTATTCTCGGGAACGATGATGAGACGGCCAACCGCAATTACATCAAACACGTTGTCCTCGACCTCGATTCGCTCCACGAGCGCGCGGTGCCTTCGGATAAGGAGGTGGGCGCACCTTACGGATTCGAATGGGCGGAGCGATTCCGGTATATTGGTCCTTACGCATCGCGGCTTGAGGACTACGTCTCAAGGAACGCTGTACGAATTTAACGGGTACCGTGGCCGGGAGTTTGCAGCGGGTAGCCATCACGGTCAAGGTCGTTCTGACCGTGGGCTTGGCCTTACGGGAACTGCCCACGGTCAATCACAAGACGATTGACCGTGGCGATCGCTGCGGGGAGCTATGATGGATAGGATGGATGACTCGATCGCGCCAGTGGGCTGCAATACACGCCGTCGATGGCGAGGGTTGTGTTTCGTAGAGGCTCTGATTTTTACGGCCGCCCTGGCTCAGGGCTCTGCTCTGAATCACATCCCGGATTGGCATGCGATGGGAGCGGTGCCGTGCGCCTGGGGAAATCCTCTCCGCGGGCCGGACAATGCGCTTGATGTGAGCGCGACCATCCGGGACTTGTTGGAAAATGGCTTTAATTGTTATGTCCTGGTGATTGAAAGCGCGCCACCCAACTCATTTAAAGATTTCCAGCGGCTGCTTCCGGCGGCACAATCTGCGGGCGTCTCGGTGTGGGCGGCGCTGATTCCCCCGAGCGAGGCGCGAGAATTCGGGGGTTCGCAGCCTTACCAGGGGAATTACGTGGAGTGGATGAAGGCGCTGGGCCGGCTCTCGCGCAAATATTCGGCGCTGCGTGGCGTCAATATTGACGATTATCTCAGTGGCATCAGCGCGAAGACGTTTACCCGGCCTTATACCTGCCGCCTTTACGAGGCCAAACAACAGGCGAACCCAAACCTTCTTTTTGCCCCGACAATTTACGAGTTGGACGCGGACGTGGCGAACCGCCTCGCGGGCTGCGTGGATGGAGTTTGGCTCTGGTGGACTAACCTGGAGGGCAACAACAGCATGAGAAGCCTCCTCGAAGACGGCCGCTCGGTGGTCTCGGGCCGTTTTCCGGTTTATTCCGGCGTCTACGCCCATTCAACCTCCTGGCACAAACAAGGCCCGCCCGAACCGCGCATCCTGAGAGGAGCTTTAGAGATTGCCTGCCGGTATTCGGACGGCGCGATCATCTGGAATCTCCCGCTCGGACCGAAATCAAGTGAGAATCCGCTGCTCGGCGTCGCTCGTACTTTCCGGCAAGGCGGTTCGGCCGATCTGGCGGGGAAATGCGGAATGTAAAGGCAAACCTTTGATCGATGGAAAGCCCATCCTGGTTGCGGCAGGCATTTTTATCAAGGGCGACCGCGTTCTGATTTGTCAACGCCATCATTCCGATCCTTACGGCTTGCAATGGGAGTTTCCCGGCGGCAAAGTCGAGCCAGGCGAGAGCTTCCAGGATTCCCTTCGCAGGGAGCTCAGCGAAGAGCTAGCCGTTAAGGTAGAAATTGGCGGGGAGGTTTTCAGGCTTCGGCATCGTTACCCCGACCGATACGTCGAAGTGGCATTCTTTGCCATCCCTGCTTACCGGGGCGAAATCCGCAACCACGTTTTCGAGGCCGTGGAGTGGGTTGCGCGAGCGAAGCTGAACGAATATCCGTTCCTGGAGGCGGATCACGAAGTGGTGAATCGTATTGCGCGAGGTGAACTTGTCTGATTGCGGGCGTTTCCATGTCCTCAGGTGGATCATCCTTCCCGCCATCCTCACCTTCTTCTTTCTGGTCACTGTGTCGGACAGTGGCCAAGTTGAAACCGTTCCAGGAACTCCAACCCAATATGTTTGGGTCGACCGGCTGCGCTTGGGAGGTCATCTGGCGCTCAACTATTCACCCGCAGGCGCTTTTTCACCGGACAGCTCGATGCTGGCAGTGGTGGAAAAGGAGAGAGTGGCGCTGGTTGATCCCGGCGATGGACACGTCGAGAAAATGCTGCGGCCTCGCATCCCAGGCATTACCGACCTTGAAATCCAATCTGCAAATTTTGTCTCGCCGACCCGCCTTTATATTCTCGCCAACGGGCTTGTGGAATCGCGGAAGCGCGGCAATGCTCCTGGAGCGCCTGAGCTTGGCTTTCAATGGGACCTCCAGCAGCAGGCCATTTCCGGCAAGGTAAGCGCGATCGGGGTTGGAGGCGGGTTTCTGCCTGTCCGCTATTTCCCGCGCATCGGCTACCTCGCGCTCTATAAGGACGGTACGTTCACCGTTTGGAATCCTTTGACCGGACGCGGGGGAATCATCAAGCTTCCCCGGCTCATCAACGCCCCGCGACTTTTCCAGTTTTCACCCGACGGCCACTGGCTTCTCCTGGCGCAGATTGAGATGAGCGCCACCCCAAACCCCATCGTCGTCCAACTCAAAGATCGTACGTTCATCAACGCTCTCGCGGGCCATCACGGGCCCGTGCTCGGAATGATGTTCTCGCGCGATGGGAAGAAAGTGCTAACGGCTTGTAGCGACGACACCGTTCGCATCTATTC
>JASHTR010000233.1 GCA_030040455.1 Terriglobia bacterium
GAGACTGGCTGTTCCGGAGGCAACTTTCATCTTTCCTTCGATTTCTACCCCAGGCTCGATCATAGCAATCACGCCATGCTTTACCAGATCACTCACTTTCTTGCCCCTTCCAATCCCGAACGCCATAGCCGCCTCCACTTATTCTTTTGCGACGCCTAATCTTACTTCCGGACAATCCATTCGTAAAGTCGATTCAGATCCTGCGCTGAATAGTAGCTAATCTCGATTCGCCCACGGTTTTCGTCGCCTACCACCTTCACGCGCGTCCCAAGAGCTCTCTCAAGTTCAAGAACGGCTGCGCGGGTGTTGGGATCCTGGGTGACTTTTTCCTCCGTTTCTCCTGGCAGACTTCTTTTTGCTGATGCCAACCGCTCGGCCTGCCGGACTGAAATTCCATCCTTAACAATTTTCTCGGCCAACTCAGCTTGAGCATCAGCATCCTGGCAAGACAACAGAGCCCGCGCGTGACCATAGCTAAGTGATTTATTTTCAATAAGTTGTATAATTTTTTGGGGCAATCTTAGAAGGCGCAGCGTGTTAGTCACACTTGAGCGGTCGACACTAAACTTTTTTGCTATCTGCTCATGGCTATATCCAAATTTATCTTGGAGGGCCGCGTAAGCATATGCGATTTCAATTGACGAGAGGTCGTCTCGTAATAGATTCTCCGTAAGCGCGAATTCGAGTGCCTCATTATCTGAAAAATCGCGTATAACCACCGGGATGGTTTCAAGCTTTGCCAGCTTGGCTGCGCGCCATCTTCGCTCTCCGGCAACGATCTGGTAGCGATCCCCGGCCACGCGCGCAAGAACCGGCTGAACGATTCCATTCTGTTGAATGGAATCGGCAAGCTGCTGAAGCCGGTCTTCGCCCATCAACCTCCGAGGCTGAAAAGGGTTGGGATCGAGCAGGTTGACGGGCAGATGCTTGATGTCAGAACTCGAAGGCTCCGGCTCGCCCATTAGGGCATTAAGCCCTCGCCCTAGCGCCCTTCTGGTCATGGTTGATGAGCTCCGTTGCAAGTTGCATATAGCTTTCAGCCCCACGGCAGGTTGGATCGTATAAGAAGATCGGTTTGCCATGGCTTGGCGCTTCGGCAAGCCTGACATTCCGCGGTATCATTGTTTCGAAAACCTGATCGCCAAAAAAGCTCTTGAGATCATCGCGGACTTGATGTGAAAGGTTTGTGCGATCATCGAACATGGTCAAAAGGATTCCCTCCACGGCGAGCCTGGGATTATGGGAGCGCCGGACTCTGATCAGGGTGTCGAAGAACTCTGAAATGCCTTCAAGGGCAAAATACTCGCATTGGACCGGGACCAGCACGGAGTCGGCTGCCACAAGCGCGTTTAAGGTGAGAAGGTCCAGGGCGGGAGGGCAATCAAGAAGAATAAAATCATAATTGGCTCGAATCGCTTCGAGCTTACGACGCAAAAACTGCTCACGATCAGGGCGATCTGCCAGCTCCAGCGCGGCCCCGACTAGGTTTTTCTGGGAAGGCACCAGGAAAAGCCGCTCGAGCGTAGTTGGAAGTATAAGGTCTCCAAACGGGACCTCAGAAAGTAAGCCGTCATAGACTGTTTTTCGGGAGGTATCTTTGGGTATGCCCATGCCCGCAGTCGTATTCGCTTGTGGGTCGAAATCGATGACCAGGGTCCTTATTTCCAACTTGGAAAGAGCAGCGCCAAGGTTTATGGCAGTGGTTGTCTTACCCACGCCACCCTTCTGATTTGCGATGGCAATAACACGTCCCACAGCTTGACTCGATGCGGAAGTCTGAATTTATCAGAATCGTTCGAGGGTTAGCAAGGCAAAATCGGCGTTCCACGTGGAACGTCGCGCGCATTCATCTCGTCCCCATCAAGATGCCCCGGTCGCGGCTTATGGGTAGGTCGAGCCATCGAAACCAGGTTATGGGTGTTTCATTCAGACCCTTCCTCTGTGCCCGGCTTAACCACAGGTACATCTTTCCATCTTTCGCGAGCACGTCCCACGCCTCAGCGACCCGCTCCTTCGGACTTCCGACCGCCCTCATGGTAATTGACCAAAATCTAATCTCGCCTCCACGAAACCCCTCTAAACGCTCAGGTCTTACCTCGACCCCCTTGAATTCACAGGCGCGGATGACTTCCTTCAAAAATGCCCTCTTCTTTGCGATCGGCTCCAAAAGAGTGGTTTGAATGTCGGGAAGCGCAATCTTTAACGCGAGGCCAGGAAAGCCAGCACCGCTGCCTACATCCAGAAGATGTCCTTGCAACTTCTCATGCCCTGCGAGGAAGAGGCTCTCCCCAAAATGCCGGGTTACAGATTTCTCAGCCCCTTGGATCGAAGTGAGGTGGATCTTTTCATTCCACCGAAGCAGGAGATCGAGATAAGTGCTGAGCTGGCCAACTTGACGCCAATCCAGCTCAATCCCGAACGGCATCATCAACTCCCGAATCCGGCTTTCACTAATCATTGCGACGACCATTGTAGACCAGCCCACGGTCCCAACGCGAATCTTGGGACCGCGAATGGGCTTCCGGCTCGTTTCAACAAAAATCCGGCTCGTTCTGTAAAATAAATTATGGTCTTTTCGACCCCGCCTCACCCGGTTTACTCTGCAAAATCAACGAATCGGTACAAGGCCGGCTATCCCCGGACCCATCCGCGACTTTTGCGAAACCGGGGAGCCCTTCTTGCGTACTAGGCTATATATGGAGCCTAGTTCTGCGCTTCCGGAAATGTTTGCCGGTCCAGCCTCTGCCCGCACCTTCCGCAATCCGCCTGCTGGTGATTAAAATAGGATGGATGGACGGGCCTTCATTGCTTCCGACCGCGCCTTCCGGACCGCGCCCGGTGCGCCGGCATTATCCCGTGGTCGCCACCTACGTGATTCTGTGCCTCAACGTCTTCATTTTCGGCCTGATGACGGCCGCCGGAGGCTCAAAGAACGTTAACGTTCTGCTGAACTTCGGCGCTTCCTACGGACCTTTTTTCCGGAATGGGCAATACTGGCGGCTGGTGATGCCGATGTTCCTGCACATCGGCTTTGCGCATCTTGCGGTCAACATGTTCGCCCTCTGCGTGCTCGGCGCTTATCTGGAGCCGCTTTACGGCTACGGCCGCTTTGCGCTGCTTTACGTCGTCTCGGGAATGGGAGGAACGCTACTTTCGATGGAAGCCTCCTCAAACATCGCAGCCGGTGCCTCGGGGGCGATCTTTGGCGTGGCGGGGGCGATGCTGGTCACCGGGCTGCTCCATCCGGAGGTTGTTCCACGGCGTTGGAAGAATGTGTTCGGTGGCGGGATCCTGGCCGCGATTGTGGTCGAACTGATTTTCGGACGCTTCATCCAGCACATTGACAACTGGGCGCACCTTGGCGGCCTGGTGGTTGGGCTTCTTCTGGCACGGCTCATTCCTCCGGCCGCGATCAACGTTGATTCAGCCCGCTGGAGCGAGAGCCGCTTTCAGCCGGTGGTTCTTTTGCCGGCGGCCGTTGTGCTTATTGCTTTTGGAACAACCGCAAATATTTACGCCAAGACCCAACAACTCGCGCGGTTGCTGGCGGAGGCTGACCGTCTCGAGGCGGCAGGCCACGCGGACCGGGCGCGGGCGCCCCTGGAAGAAGCGAAGCGCATCGATCCTCGGAACGCGCGCGTGCACGAAGAGCTCGGCGGGCTCGCTCTCGCCCGAAAGGACTACGGCGACGCCATTCGGGAATACGAAGCCGCCCTCCGCTTTAACCACGCTTCGCCGTCCGAGAGCCTTCTGCTGGCCACGGCCTACGTGGAAAGCGGGGACTTTGCCAAAGCCCGCGAGGTACTCGAAAAAGCCCAGAGGCCGGCAAGGGCAGACGTGCAGGAAATGTTGGGTGAAGTCTGCTCTGGCTTAAAGCTCTACACGGAAGCGGTCCAGCACTATCAGGAAGCGCTGAAGCTGTCGCCCGATTCACCCCTTACGAACAACAACCTTGCCTGGATCTATGCAACGTGCGAGAACCCTCAATTGCGCGACCCTCATGCGGCCCTCGAGCACGCGCTGCGCGCCGTCCAGCTTACGGGATGGCGGCAGCCGGATTTCATCGACACGCTGGCCGCCGCCCTGGCCGCGAATGGAGAGTTCAAGCTCGCCGCCGAGACGGAGGCAAAGGCCGCGCAGATGGAGCCTGGAAATCCCGGATTTCAGGAGAGCCTCGCCCGCTATCGGAAAGCGGCAGGCTTGTGACGGCACATCACAGGCAAGGTCCGAAAATATCATCGTACTCTCCTAAGAATTCTCGAGAGAAGTCCGATCCCGGTCGATCTTGCAGCGATAATAGTGTGGGCGAACTCGCGTTAAGGACACGACACTAGCGTTCACCGTAATAGTATCCGGACCGGCTCTGGACAATGAGGTCTTTCTGTTTCACAGTGAGCGTTATTTTGTGATAGCCGGGGGCAGGTCTCGGGTCAGGCGTATACCCCAGGTAGTACTGATTGCGGAGCTCTTCCTGGATGCTGTCGTAGATCTGATCGAGTGGCTGCTTGCGGGAAGCCTGAAAAAGGCGTCCGCCCGTTTCCTTGGAGATCTGGTTCAGGATTTTCTTGCCGTCGGGAGGAGACTCCTGAGGGTATCTTCCCCCGCCGCGGCGGCCCATCCCTCCCATGCCGCCCATTCCTCCCATCCCACCCCAGTGACCCCAATTGCCGTATCCCTCCTGGCCCGTAAACAGGATGGAATAAACGAGCGTGTTCGCGCGCTGGGCTGCCGCGACGGCGCTGGCCAGACTCTCCGTGCTGCCGCGGTCCACCCCATCTGAGAGAACGATCAGCGCCTTGCGGCCTTGCTGGTGGCTCATCATATCATTTGAGGCGAGATATATAGCGTCATACAGGTGCGTACCTCCGCCTCGGAAGCCTCTTCGGCCCTGTCCCGGCCC
>JASHTR010000234.1 GCA_030040455.1 Terriglobia bacterium
CGGCGGCTCTAGCCCTGATGCAGTCTCACGACTTTTCACAATTGCCCGTGTTTGACGGCAACCAGCCCGCGGGGGCCATCTTCGAGGATGAGATTCTGGGGCTGGCGCTGGAAGGCAAGGATTTGAGCAAGGTGGTGGTGCGCGAGGTGATGCGCGCGCCCTTTCCCGTTGTTCATCCGGAGGTTACAGTGGACCAGATTACCACCTGCATTACCCGCGAGTGTCCTGCTGTCTTTGTGGACCTCGGCGAGCATCGGTACGAAATCCTTACTAAGTATGACCTGCTCCATGCGGTAGCGAGACTGATGGGGGAGCCGAGATGAAACACGTCGAACGCAGTCGTGAAAACCTGAAATATACAATTGACTCCCGACACCCGCCTGTGATGGAAGTGGAAGTGGGTGAGTCTTTCACCCTGGAGACCGAAGATGCGCCGTCAGGACTTTATCGCACGCTGGACGATGCGGCCCGTCTTCTCGACGCCTGGTACTTGAAGCACTCGCCGCCGATGGCGAACCCGGTCACCGGACCGGTCTACGTCCGTGGCGCCGAGCCGGGCGACACGCTGGCTGTCAACATCGAGCGCGTGGAAATTGACGCGCAAGGTACTACCTATTGGCGTCCGGGTCACAGGCCTCTCGGCGATTCCGTCAAGTGGGCTGAGCTAAGCAAACCGACCCTGGTGATCGGGCGCGCTGAAAATGGGCAAGTGATAATGGACGAAGTGGCCACGTGGGAAGAAGGCAGGGTGAAACGGCACCCCTTGGATCTGCGCGTGCGCCAATCACCATTCATCGGAACCATCGGAGTGGCGCCGGAGCGTGAAGTGGAAACCTCCGTGCTCGGCCAGGGAAGTTGGGGAGGCAACATGGATGTGCGAGACATCTCTGCCGGCGTCCGCCTCCTCCTGCCTTGCTTTCATGCCGGCGCTTTGCTCTTCGTCGGTGACGTGCACGCCTGCCAGGGCGACACCGAGTTTTACGGAACGGCGATGGAGACTCGCAGCACGGTGACCCTGCGCTGCGACGTGATCAAGCACAAGAGCGTGCCTTATGCGCGGCTGGAAAAAGAAGCGAGCCTCATCGCGCTGGCCTCTGCGCGCCCGCTCGAGGAAGCCGTCACGCGAGCGAGCGTTCAACTGATGGAATGGCTCGTCCAGGACTTCGGCTGCTCCCAGCGCGTTGCTTACCTTTTACTGGGTGTGAATCCCGACTTTCACATCCACGTTTATCAAATGGCACCTATCGACAAGCTGCGCTATACGGTTGGAGCCGAAATCATGAAGGGAGCGTGGTTTCGGTGAGGCTACGGCTTCCTCAACAGGCCGCGGAAGAAATTTCCGGCATTCTGCCAAAACGTCGAAGAGGTCTCGGCCGAAGGTGCCACCGCTGCTTCGGGCGAATCGAGAGATTTCACGAAGTAGCCTACCCGGTCGCGGTCTCCTTCCCGCCAGGCATAGTTAAGGGTTTGAGCTTCGGCTCCGACTCCGCCAAGGCTCCCCCAATAGCCGGTGGGGTATGCATGATGCGTCGCATCCAGCGGTCCGGAAACAACGATTACCGTGTGGCCGTGAGCATCGGGCTGAACCTGGTCGGCACCCTTGAGCCCGGCCATCACAAACATGCCTTCATCGGCCTGGGCTTTCGCCGCCGCGCCGTCGCCGGGAGTGAGCGCCTTCCAATCCTGGGCAGCGTGCAGCTTCTCCACAATGGCGTTGGCATCATCGCCCGGCGCGAATGTATGGACTCCGAGCGTCCCAGACACCGCCTTCACAAATCCGCTGCAATCGGACTTGTGCGCTTCCCAGTTTGCTTTGCAGACAGCGATGATACGCTGAGGATCCATCGCCACCTCTCTATCTAAGGATATCTTTTTCTCAACTTAAAGTTACTTGTAATAATATCTCTTCGTTGAGTCAATGACATAATGAATTTAACCCGGCGTCGTAATTTCTCAGAAGGTGTGAAAAAATTAGAAGACAAGCAAAAAGCATCACGCAAAGGCGCGAAGCCGCAAAGTCACGCAAAGAAACCCAAGGAGTTCCACTTTGTGTTTCTTGGCGCCTTGGCGTCTTTGCGAGAGGGTGTTGATTTTTTCACGCCTTCTCAGTTTCCGGCGCGTCGAGGCGGCTTTACGCCGCCATTTCCGGTGGCTGGATAAACCCGCCATTACGTTTGCGTCCGAAACTGAAAAGCTGCCTTGAAAATACGCCTGCGGTCACCCTCGCGAAAGCGGGGGTCCAGGCGCTCGCCGCCGGGGAAGGTGGATTCCTGGTTGCTCGGGAATGACTACGGAAGATTCCCTCCTCGATGTTCGAACGCCACGCCAATGGGCCAGGAGCCGCGAGCAGATTCTCGCCAACATGCAGCTCGTCATGGGCCCCCTCCCAAAAAGAAGAAAATCGCCCCTGGCGATTGAGCGGCTTGGAATGGAAGATTTCCCTGCCTTCACGCGAGAAAGGATCACCTATGCGAGCGAGCCGGGCGATCGTGTGCCAGCCTATCTGCTGAAGCCGAAGCGATTGAAAGGCCGGGTTCCGGCAATGCTCTGCCTTCATCAGACGACTCCTTTGGGGGCGGGCGAGCCTGCCGGAGTGGGCGGGAACCCGAACCTTCATTATGCGTTGGAACTGGCCAAGCTCGGCTACGTTACCTTGGCTCCCGACTATCCAGGCTTCGGAGGGTATCAATTCGACGTCTACCAGCACGGCTATAAGAGCACAACCCTGAAGGGCATCTGGAACCACATCCGTGCCGTAGACCTTCTGCGCTCGTTGGCCGAGGTTTCGCCGGACCGCATCGGGTGCATCGGCCACTCGCTGGGCGGTCACAACACGCTCTTTGTGGGGGCCTTCGACGTCCGTCTCCGCGTGCTGGTGAGCAGTTGCGGGTTCACGAGCTTCCGGAAATATTACGGCGGCAACCTTGCCGGATGGAGCCAAAAACGTTACATGCCGCTCATCGCCGAAAAATATGGAAATGATCCGACGCGCATGCCCTTTGACTTTTCCGACGTCCTGGCTGTACTGGCTCCCCGGCCGGTTTTCATCAATGCGCCCCTGCGCGATGCGAACTTTGACATCTCGGGGGTCAGGGATTCGGTGGCGGCGGCAAGACGAATCTACGTCCAGATCTTTCACGCCGGAACCCGGCTGGTAGTCGTTCATCCGGACGCCGCGCATTCGTTTCCGCCCGCCGCCCGCCGCGCGGCGTATAAATTCATCGGCCGCTTTTTGAACCCGTCCCGAGGCTAAAGGCGCTAGCGGCCCCACTGAAAATGGATTGCATTTTCCCACGGGCTGGCGCATGATCGGTGCTTTCTGGCTATAAGAAACCGAAGAGGAGAAGTGATGGCTCGAAAAGGGGTAAAGATTGAACCACCCAACGGTAAGCTCGGGATTTTGATTCCCGGAATGGGCGCGGTGGCAACCACTTTTATTGCCGGGGTGGAGGCCGTGCGGCGTGGCCTCGCCTCTCCTATTGGCTCGCTCACTCAGATGGGAACGATCCGGCTGGGGAAGCGAACCGATAAGCGGTCGCCGCTCATCAAGGACTTCATCCCGCTCGCCGCGCTTGAAGACCTCGTCTTCGCCGGCTGGGATGTCTTCCCCGACAACGCTTATGAAGCGGCTTTGAAGGCGGGCGTGCTGGAGCGTTCACTGCTTGATTCCGTTCGCGATTTTCTTCAGGACCTGTCTCCCATGCCGGCCGTGTTTGACCAGAAGTTCGTGAAGAACCTGCACGGGCGAAACGTGAAGAAGGGCAAGAACAAGATGGATCTCGCCGAGCAGTTGATGGAAGACATCCAACAGTTCCAAAAGAGAACGTCGGTTTCAAGAACGGTCATGGTCTGGTGCGGCTCGACGGAAGCTTTCCTCAAGCCGACCGACGTCCACCGCTCGCTCGCGGCCTTCGAAAAAGGTCTGCGCGCAAACCACCCCGCGATTGCGCCGAGCATGGTTTACGCCTATGCTGCGCTCAAAACGGGCGTTCCGTTTGCCAATGGAGCGCCGAACCTCACCACCGATATTCCGGCGCTGCTTGACCTGGCGCAGAAGCATCAAATGCCCCTCTGCGGAAAGGATTTTAAGACCGGCCAGACGCTGATGAAAACCATTATCGCGCCGGGCCTCAAGGCGCGCCTGCTCGGCCTGCGCGGCTGGTTTTCCACCAACATCCTCGGCAACCGTGACGGTGAAGTGCTGGATGACCCGGCGTCGTTTCGAACCAAGGAAGAAAGCAAGCTTTCGGCGCTCGAATACATCCTCCAGCCGGAGCTTTATCCGCAGCTTTACCAGGACCTCTACCACAAGGTTCGCATCAATTATTACCCTCCTCGCGGCGACAACAAGGAGGGCTGGGATAACCTCGACATCTTCGGATGGATGGGCTATCCAATGCAGATCAAAATCGACTTCCTCTGCCGTGATTCCATCCTGGCCGCCCCCAT
>JASHTR010000235.1 GCA_030040455.1 Terriglobia bacterium
TTGCTGAGTCGCTTGAGCTGGTTTTTCTGCCGCTGATTCAGGACAGAGGTTTGATTCTGAGCTCGGATGGGAGCGGGCATGAATAGGGAAAGCATGAGTGCTGGCAGTATGATTGTTAAATATAAACGCGAAAAACGAGCAGCCATGGCAGCCTCCGCCTTAATGGGTTTATGCTGAGGATATTCCTGCGGAAGTCCCTCACCCCTTTGAATGCTTGTCATCAAGGCGAGTTGCCTGAGAATAGCGTTTGAACCGAGCTCGCCGCACGCCGGGCCTGACCGATACAAATGACCGATACAAACCATTGACAGCACCCAATTCAGGCTGTAGCATAGCCCGGAATGCACTGACGGGTCTTTGAGATCCTGGGTGTGGTGCGTCCAATAAAGAAGGGATAATGACATGAACAGGCGAGTGTTTCTTTCGGGTGGCACCTTTGCATCTGTCGCGGCTGCGGGATTCCGCCCGCGCTATATTCGGGCGGCGCAATTAGCTGCTCAACATGGCGAGATTTACAGGAAGCTGGGTGTGCGCCCGTTGATCAACGCAGCCGGCACTTACACTGTTCTTTCAGGGTCGCTCATGCCTGAGCGGGCATGCCGTGCCATGGAAGAAGCCGCGCGGTGCTTCGTCCGGCTGGAGGATTTGCAAAAGGCTGTTGGCGAGCGCATTGCCAACAAGCTCGGCGTCGAGTCGGCGATGGTTACCTCCGGCGGCGCCTGCGCGATCCTGCTGGCCACGTCCGCCTGCGTCACCGGCACTGATCCCGAGAAGATCCGCCGCATCCCCAATCTCGACGGCATGAAGAACGAGGTCGTCATTCCCCGCGAGCATCGCAACGCTTTTGACCATGCAGCGCGCACCGTCGGCGTCAAGCTGGTTGAAGTTGAGACCGTTGACGATCTCCCCCGCGCCATCGGTCCTCAAACCGCGATGCTCTACTTCACCAACATTTATGAGCCGAAGGGCCAGATCAAGCGCCGTGAGTTCATCGCGGCGGGCAAGCGGGCAGGGATTCCGGTGTTTAACGATGCCGCGGCAGAGTTGCCGCCAGCCAGTAACCTTTGGGATCTTGCGAAACAGGGCTTCGATTTGGTTGGTTTCAGCGGTGGCAAGGGAATGCGTGGGCCGCAGAGTACGGGCTTGCTGCTGGGGCGCAAAGACTTGATTGAGGCCGCGCTCCTCAACAACAATCCCAACGAGGATGCGATCGGCCGGCCGTCCAAGGTCGGGAAAGAGGAAATGATGGCCTTGCTAGCGGCGTTCGAGGAGTACGTACAACGCGATCACGACGCGGATATGCGCCAGTGGCGGGGATTCGTGGAGAGCATCGCCAGTGATCTGCGTGGCATTTCAACGGTCACCGCGAAGGTCTACGTGCCCGGCCCCGGCGCGCACCCGATTCCATACCTCCGTGTGCAGTGGGACCAGAGCCAGTTGAACCTCAAATATGCTGACTGTGCCCAGCAGTTGCGCGACGGCGATCCCTCCATTGAGGTCAACGCCGGCGATGATGGGCTTAATCTCGCTTCGTATAACCTGTATCCGGGTCAGGAGCGCATTGTTGGGTTCCGCATGCGCGGATTGCTGCGCGGGGCGGCACGGCGAAGCTGAACCAGAGTGCCAGCTATCGGCACGCTTGCAGAGTGCTGACGGGGATAGTTTCCACTGGAGGCATACAGCATGAGACGTCGTGAATTCGTTGTTGCAGCAGCACTTGGGGCAAGCGCGCCGGCGGTCATGGCCCGGAGCGTGATGGAAGCCGGGATGGCGTCTACCTCACCCCCACTGAGGGTGCTGGCGGTCAGCGCCCACCCTGCCGATTTCTGTTCTCGGGCGGGCGGAACGCTGATTAAACAAGTCCGCGCCGGCTCCAAGGTGAAGGTCATCTGGCTCACCCACGGGGAGACGGACGAGAGCTCTTTGCTGTTCCGCGAACACCCGGGCATTTCTGTAGAGGAGTCCGCAGCATCCGCGAAAGAGAAGCCTTCGCGTGCGCCCAAGTGATCGGCTGCGAGGGGAAGATGTTGGGGTACAGTGACGGCCCGTTGCGGATGACGCCGGAGCGCATAGACATGCTGGCACGTGAGATGGCGGACTTCAAGCCCGACGTGATCCTGACTCATTGGAAAGATGAACTGACGTATCCGACACACTGGCTGACATCGCGCAGCGTGGTGGAGGCGGCGCAGATGGCGCAGGTTTCCTGGGATATCCAGTTCTTCGAGCCAACCATCGGGACCGCGACACGGGTCGGGTTCGTGCCCGATCACTATGTGGACATCACCGAGGCGTTTGACCGTAAGATAGAGGCGCTGAAGACCTTGCCCACACAGCCCTGGCTGGTTGGCTATTATTCCACCTGCAATCGGTGGCGCGGCCTTGAGTGCGGCAAGCAGTATGCCGAGGCCTTCGTGCGTTGGGCTCCAAAGCGCCCGTACACGAGCTACTGGTTCCTTAGACATCGGGAAGGCTTGCGATGCAATCACACATGCCTCGGGGTGGCCGGGCGGCACGGGAATCGCGCCTTGCAAAATCACTCGACACGCGTGAAAGCACAGGGTTGAGATCCCGAAGCTTATGCTTGCTTCTTGTAGCGTTGCTCCCGGCAGTGCTGCGAGCCAAGGACTACCATGTTATCGCCAAGGAATATTACCATACATTTTCAGCCGTCCATCCCGTGCTCTTGTGGATTAAGCCGGGCGATGTGGTTGACACCAAAACCGTAGATTCCTCGGGGCACGATTACCTTGGGGTGGCTCGCAGCGATCATGGAAACCCCTTGACGGGTCCCTTCTACGTGGAAGGAGCGGAAGAGGGCGACGCCCTGCGGGTGCACCTTTTGAAGGTGCGACTCAACCGAAACTGGGGATACTCTGCCGACCGCCTGGGGTTGGTTGCCGTGACCCCTGAGTTCATCCAAGCCCTGCCCTCCGGTAACCGCTACCCGGATAGCGTCATTAAGGGGTATGCGAACCTCGTGCGCTGGGAAATCGACGTTGCGCAAAAAATGGTACGGCTGCGTAACCCTAAGAGCGGCCAGCAGGAGTT
>JASHTR010000236.1 GCA_030040455.1 Terriglobia bacterium
GGGCAGCAGCACGTTCAGAAATTCCTGGCGGCGATAGCCGTATTGCTCGAGCGCCAGCAGCGTTTCTCCGTCTGCCTCGGTGTGCCAGCGATAGAACGTGAGCGGCAAGCGCGATGGCAGCGACCGCAGCCGGATTCGATCGCCATCCACGGTCCAGACGTCCTCATGAATCGCGCAGCCAAAATCGAGCATGAGCAGTGCATTCGCAATCACGCTTTGCCACGACTGCGAAACCCAGCCGCCCGTCGATGACTGAAACTCCAGTCCGCCAAACAAATTCTCCTTCACAAACTCCGCAACTTCTTTGGCCTTCGCCCCCGTCGCTTTTCCCGCCCCCGTGCTTGCCGTTTTAGCTGACTGCTGACCGCTGACCGCTGATGGCTCGTCAGTAATCACTTCCCACTTCGCGCTCAGAATCGGCAGCTTGCACGCCGCAAGCGTTGCCCGCACCTGCGCGTCCGAGCGCCGCATCTTTTCGTAAATCGGAATCGCGTTCCGGCCCATCAGCTCCGGGTTGTATTCGCCGAGGTCGAGCAGAAAGCCGGAAGTAATCGGCGTCCCGGAAACGCCAAACGTCGCGTCGAATTCTCCTCTCGCCGCGCTGTCATTCTGAGCGGAGCGAAGAATCCCGGCATTTACGCTTCCGGGAACGGGCGCCGGCGCTGGCCGCAGCGGAGCGGTGACACCCGCGTCGCCCATGCCGCTCGGCATCCCGCGCGCGCCTTCGCTGGGACGCCGTGTCGGCAGTCCGACGGGATACTGAATGGGCAGCAGGCTCGCGCCCTGGCCGAACGCCGACGGCGCGCTCGATGAAGCCCCCAGCTCCACATCCGCGAGCGCCACCGCGCGGTCCTGCGCCTTCTGATTTCTGATTTCTGATTTCTGAATTTCAGCGCGTAGCGTGCGCAGCTCTCGCAGCATCGCCTTCGCCTGGTGCCCGTTCCCCGAACTGTGTCCTTTTGCAACCATCTGTTTTTAGCGGCTAATTCCTGCTGCTTTTTCCCTACTCCCCACCGCTTTTTGCCTTCCACGGCTTGCCGAGGTGGCCCATCCACATGTCGAACTGCGAGAGTTGAACGTTTTCAAGGAAGGCGTACGGCATGTAGAAACAGCCGTGGTCTCCCCACTCCGGCCCCCATGAATTCTGAATTCTGAATTCTGAATTCCTATCGTCATATCCCCGGATCACCACCGCATGCCCTCCCAGAACTGCTTCTCCCTCCCTGGGCAGGGGAAACTTGCCATCCGATCCGATATCTTCAAATGATTGGTACACTGTGAACCCCAAGGCCACCGCATAGCCCGAAGCCAACACAGATCTAGCAGTTTGGACATCCGGCACGCGATGGTATGCGCCGAGCCGGAAAGAAGTGGCATCGAGCAGGGCTTTCGGACAGTCGTTCGTTACCGGCGAAGCAAAATTCGCAGGCGAATACGGATCATCACTCTCAGGACAAACGCCAATGTGGGCCAACACGAAGAACATATCGCGAACCGTCGCTCCAGAATCAGAATTGACGTCGCTGTTCCACGGCAGTTTGCGTTCCTGGTAATAAAGAAAGAGTCGGCTGAGATCCTCGTCTGGTGTTGAATATTTCGAAAATCGCTGTGCAAGAAACCGTCGGTAAAGCACTCCGGAATTCGCGGTGCACGCCCCCAATCCTTCCTGGTTGTACACTGGAAGGTCGAGCCCGTTAAACACATCCGTAGTCGACGGAAGCGGAGCCATCGTCCCGTCATTGCCGCGCAGGCGAGAGTCCGCGACGAACACATCCCGTTTGTCGAGCGGGTCAGGCTTGCGCCCAAGGCCTTTATGCAATTTCGGAGTTGGCATGAGGATCCCTATGCAGAATTGAATGCAAAAGCAGGAAGCAGCGTCCCTACTTCAGCACTTCGCCTGCAAACGCCTGGTTCACCTGGGAGTTGGCGGTCGACTGAGTGACAATAATGTCGTATTGCTTTTTCAGTTCGCTCGCGTTCAGGGGAGCTAAAACTGCGCCCTGGCGTGCGGTAAGATTCCCAGACGAGACGGTAGGTAGAATTTGTTCCAACGAGGTGACCTCGCTACTGACCAGCTCCACGATAGCGGTGATCTTCTGAACCGTCGCCGGATCGCTGATATGGAGAGCCGGTAACAGGTTGTTAAGGTTGGTACTGACTTCTGCAAGCGTGGTGTTGATTTTTTCAACCGTCGTCGTATTCGGGGAAGACTGATACTGATCGACAAGTTGTCCCACCAGGTTCAGATCACTCGAGACCTGATTTGCAACCTGGGTGATGGTGTTTAAATCAGCGGCCGTGACGGTTTTTCCTTCGAGCAGGCCCACCGCCGTGACCAAGTTGGTGACCATCGGCAGCACAACAGGAAGAATCTGCTGCGCCACTTTTATCCACTGTGCTATACCGCAGGCGCCCACAAACATCGCCAGCGCCAAAATCGGAACTAAGATGAGCTTTTTCATTTTTTCCTCCATTTAAGATTTCCGGCGGTCGGCTTTTCGCTAAAGCTTTGGCTGACTGCGGAGTGCTGAGTGCTATTCAGGAACAGGCGACCGCTTGAGGTAGAGCGCCGCGCCCACAATCGCGCTTACGAGCGCCACGATGCCAAGGCTCCTGAGTCCTCCCACTTGGGCGGGACCGAAGTGTGCCGGATCCACAATAAGCAGGGAAATTGAATTTGCCGCACTCGACACAACGGCAGCAAACAATCCCTTTAACCAGACTTTCCAGTTCATTGCTTCTCCTGCTTTTTCACGTTGCGCGTAAAGACTTTCTTGATGACATGCCCAACATCGTTTGTTCCTTTCTTAACTTCGTGGCCAACCACCTCCGCCTCGTGCTCAGCGCTCTCTAATACTTTCTTCAGTCTGTTTTCTTTTGAATTCCCCATTTCTTTCCTCCAAATTAGTTAATAAAGTGAACTTTGCATGCATCCAATCCCCGCTCTCACTCCTTCCGGCCCGATATGAGTGCCACTCACAGAACGGCAGCCCGAACGCCTGCGAGGGCAGGCCTCCCAACGAGGCCGCCTACCTCCGCCAGGTGATACGCGGGCTGCTGGGCCGCCGTCTCCGCGAGGCAGAATGCCCACCAGTGGTCGGCATGGCCAAATCGCGCATCGTGCTCGGTGTCGAAACGGAATTGCCCGATGGCGTTTTGCGTCTTTTTGACCGCGCGGAAGGAAGCGCGGATGGTTTCGTCATCGGGAATACGCACCTTCATTTCTTCCATGCGGCGTTTGCCATAGACGGCCATCGCTTCCTTGGTCAGCTGGGTAAATTGGACGCCTTCGACTCTTCCGGGAAACTCTTGCGCCAACTGTTCCGCGATAGCTAGCCCCATCCCGGACTGGTCAACGTTCATCCGTCGGATCAGCGGCATCAGCGCCCTTGCCCGTCGCACTTGGTCGGGGGTGGGCATGTTTCGCATCTCGACCACGCCGCGCGTCCACGTCACATCGCCCACCATTTCCGCCAGCCAGATCACCGAGAGATCGCGGTTCCGCGCAACGTCCCATCCGGCATAAAGGCAGCCGTCAGCGCTCAGCATTCGGCGATCAGCTAAAGCTTTAGCTGAGTGCTGATCGCTGAAAGCTGATAGCTGAGTGCTTGCTTCCGACGATACGCACGACTGAAATAATTCCGATGAAATCCATTGCGCCCCGCTGGAGAGGAATTCGCAGCAGAACTCCTGTCGCCAGGATTCCTCGTCAACCCCTGCCTGAAGATGCTTCACATCCACACTCAACCCCTCGTGAACGGCCATATAGATGTCACACCAGTGGGGAGACCAACCGGCATGAGGCTGGTTTTTTCCTCTCGATCGGATCAGGGTTTCTCGCGCGGACGCTGGCTCGGTAAGTCCCGCCGCTTTGGCCAAATCATAGAACTTGCCTTTTTGGCCGTTCGGCGTCGAAATGACTTCTAACCCGTATCCGCGCGTCGTGATGGGGTAAAGGGCAGCGTAGATTTTTTCGGCGTCGGCATGAAACGCAAACTCGTCGAGCGAAACGTGGCCAGAGTATCCCCGCGCGGTATCCGGATTTGCGGGTAGCCCGTAAATGACCGACCCGTTGGGAAACCTCGCTTCGAGTTGCTTTGTAAGCGTTCCCTCAAAGAACTCCGATTCGTTAAATTGCGAAACGATGCCGCAGGATTGGATGTGCTCTTGCACTTTCTCCATCAACAGCCGTGATTGCCGCTCCCCCTTGGAAAGGAATATCCATGTGGTTCGGCGCTCCAGGCACTTGAGGACAGCCCGCAGCGTGGCCGAGAAGGAGTATCCCGTCTGGCGGCCTTTGACTACAATCTTCAGCGCGGAGTTGTCTTCCACCCAACGTCGCTGGTAAGGCAATAGTTGCACGATGGGTTTCAAAGCGAGCGAGTCCCGGGACTGCGAGCCCGATGCTGCGCTTTGAGCCGGGAGAGTTCGGTCGTGACCTTGTAAGCCAGGGTGGGCGGCTTCTTGCGAAATGCGGCTTGCCCTAGTTTTGAACATCTGCACTCGCCTCACCACCCTCCCCGGACTCCGTAACGGATACAAGACCGTAGATTTCTTGAATTTGCTTGATGATGTCGGGCCCCAATGCACGATCCTCGCCCTTGCCCTCGACGGCTTCCTTGAGCTGCGCTAGCCGGTTGGTTA
>JASHTR010000237.1 GCA_030040455.1 Terriglobia bacterium
AAAATCTCCTGGGGGGACCTGATGGTCCTTGCCGGCAACGTCGCGCTCGAATCGATGAGCTTCAAGACGTTCGGCTTTGGCGGCGGCCGACCCGACGTGTGGGAACCCGACGAAGCCGTGTACTGGGGCAAGGAGGAAACCTGGCTTGGCGACAAGCGCTACGCGGGCGACCGGGAGCTCGAGAATCCGCTTGCTGCCGTGCAGATGGGTCTGATCTATGTGAATCCGGAAGGGCCGAACGGCAAGCCGGATCCCCTCGCCGCGGCCAGGGACATTCGCGAAACGTTCCGCCGTATGGCAATGAACGACGAGGAAACGGTCGCGCTGATTGCAGGCGGTCACAGCTTTGGCAAAACTCACGGTGCTGGCGATCCGAAGCTTGTTGGCCCCGCGCCCGAGAGCGCGCCCATTGAGGAGATGGGCCTCGGCTGGAAGAGCCGCTATGGCACGGGCAAAGGGAAGGATGCGATTACCGGCGGCCCGGAAGTCACATGGACTCAGACGCCAACGAAATGGAGCAACCATTTCTTCGCGAACTTGCTCGGCTACGAATGGGAGCTGACCAAGAGCCCGGCCGGCGCCTACCAGTTTCAAGCGAAAAATGGTGCAAATCCGGTTCCGGATGCCTTCGACCCGTCGAAGCATCACGCGCCAACCATGCTGGTCACAGACCTCGCTTTGCGGGTCGATCCGGTCTACGAGAAGATCTCCCGGCGCTTCTACGAACATCCGGATGAGTTCGCAGACGCATTTGCCCGCGCGTGGTTCAAGCTCACGCACCGCGACATGGGCCCGCGATCGCGCTATCTCGGCCCAGAGGTCCCGGAAGAGGAGCTGATCTGGCAAGACCCCGTTCCTGCGGTCGATCACAAGCTGATCGACGCGAAGGACATTGCCGATCTCAAGGCCAAGATTCTCGCATCAGGACATTCCATCTCGGAGCTGGTCGGGACGGCTTGGGCCTCGGCGGCGACGTTCCGCGGCTCGGATAAGCGCGGTGGAGCGAACGGCGCGCGCATCCGTCTTGAACCCCAGAAGGACTGGGAGGTCAACCAACCGGCTCAGCTTGCGAAGGTGTTGCACACGCTCGAAGAGATCCAAAAGAATTTTAACGCTTCGCAGTCCGGCGGCAAGAAAGTGTCGCTTGCCGACCTGATCGTGCTAGGCGGCTGTGCGGCAGTCGAGAAAGCCGCAAAGGCTGCGGGCCACGACGTGGAAGTTCCCTTCACGCCGGGGCGCACGGACGCGTCGCAAGAGCAGACCGATGTGGAGTCCTTCACCTATCTCGAGCCGGTCGCGGACGGGTTCCGCAACTACCTCAAGGCCAAGTTCAGCGTATCAGCGGAGGAGCTGCTGATCGATAAGGCGCAACTGTTGACGCTGACACCGCCCGAGATGACGGTTCTCGTCGGCGGCCTCCGCGTCGTGGGTGCAAATTACGGGAACTCCGCGCACGGCGTCTTCACCCAGCGGCCGGAAACCCTGACGAACGACTTCTTCGTCAACCTGCTCGACATGGGCACCGAATGGCAGCCGTCTCCTGGCTCAGACGGCGTGTACGAGGGGCGCGGCCGCAAGACGAGCCAGATCAAGTGGACCGGCACACGTGTCGACCTGATCTTCGGCTCCAACTCTCAGCTTCGCGCCGTTGCAGAAGTCTACGGCTCCGCGGACGCGCAAGAGAAATTCCTGACCGACTTCGTGGCGGCGTGGACCAAAGTGATGAATCTCGATCGCTTCGACCTCGCCGAAGATCGGCGGAAGAAGAGAACTGCCAGCCCGGCACGAAGAGCCGTTTCGGTTGGTTAAATCAGCAAGACCCAAGGGCGCGCTGTGCTCGGCTCGCGCGGGCCGGATGGCGTGCCCTTTCATTTTGCGAGAGTTCTGACGCTAAAGTCACTTTCAGACGGACGAACTGGATGCAAAACCGCCGCGACACTTACCATTCCCACGCATCCCTCAGAACATCCAGCAATTCCGCCGAAGTGAGCTGAATCGGATTTGCCTTCATGCTGTTGGCTCTCGACGCTTTTTCCACCATCACCGGGAAATCTTTGGCGCTGACGCCATAGGCGCTGAGAGGGCGCATCTTCAGCTCGCGGCAAAGCTCGCGTATCCACTGAACGCCATCCTCGGGGCGCGCATAATGGTCGCCCGTTAAAAGGTGTGCGACCCTCTGGTAGCGTTGCAAGGCCCCACTTTCCGGAGCGCGGGCGCGCAAAGCCCGGATGTTCACTTCCATGCCGGCGGCCAGCAGGGCGGCGCAAAGCGCGCCGTGAGGAGCGTTGTACATTCCTCCCAGGGGACTTGCAAAGCCGTGGACAACGCCCAGCCCGGCACTGGCCAGGGCAAGTCCTCCCAGCAATGCGGCCTGAGACATTTCCGCTCGCGCATGGGCGTTCTGCCCTTCACGATAGGCGCGTGGCAGCGAGCGGCTTGCTCGCCGCAGCCCTTCGACTGAGAAGCCATCGGTGAGCGCATTCGCCTTTACCGAGACGAACGGCTCAATAAGCTGGGTAAGTGCATCAAGACCGGTCGTCGCCGTGAGCTCCGGTGGCAGATCGAGCGTGAGTTCCGGGTCTACCACCGCCAGACGCGGCAGCATTCGCGGGCTGCGCAAGCTCACTTTCAGCTTATGCGCTGTTGAGGTCAGCACGGCGTTTCGAGTGACCTCGGAACCCGTGCCCGCCGTGGTCGGGACTGCGATGCAGGGAGCTGGCTGTGCGGGCAGAGGCTTGCCATTGCCAATTATTTCCAGATACTCCATAACGTCGCTGCCGTGGATAAGAAGAATCGCAATTACCTTGGCCGCATCCACGGCACTTCCTCCACCAAAGCCAATGACGAGATCGCAGTGCTGGTTGCGGCCGCATTCGATGCCCTTGCGGATCAATTCCACTGTCGGCTCGCTGCCGACTGCGAAGCGAACGCTTTCCACTCCGGCCGCGGTGAGGTCGGCCACGAGGGGCACGGAACGCGCGGCGGATTTCCCGGTTACCAGAAGCGCGCGCCCGCCCATTTCTTTCGCTGCCGGCGCTATCTCGCGCCGCGCGCCCTCGCCGAAGACGATCCGGGTTGCGGTAGCGAATTCGAATTGCATCGCCGCCTACCAATCTCTGTCCGCAGGGAACAGATTTGAATACTTTACGCTGCTGCGCGGCTCGGCCATCATATGCGCCACGCGGTCGCGCCACGCGAGATAGTGCGCGGTCTCTTTATGCCGGGCCGGCGCCTCATCCGTGCGGTAAGCCTCGGCCAGAAGGAAACGGGAAGCGTCATCCGCCTGCTGGATGATTTCGAAGCGGGCGATGCCGGCCTCCTGAATGCTCTCGCGGGCATTCGCAAGGGTGGCCTCCTTGAAGGCCTCGATGAATTCCGGCTTCACGTGAACGTGAACGTGGATAACAAGCATAGTGCCTCCTTATCTAATCGATCTTGCCATAATGTATCGGCACAGTGTTAAGACTGTCTTCGCGTTTCTTGGCATCTTTGCGAGGGGATATTAATTTTTTCACATCTTCTGACGCATTGCCGACAAAAGTTTGTTTCGATTGCGAACGCTCCTCCGCTGTGTCACATTGCCTAAGACATGCCCACGGACCCGCAACCCGCTCCAACTCCTGCGGCCTCCCACCTGACTCTCAAGCGCATCGCGATCGGCCTCGTGTTTGCCGCCATTCTCATGATCCCGCGCATTCGGCGGCTGCGAAGGAACGTCCGGCGGTGGACGGCCCTCCGGGCGGTCGCAGCCATCGTCAGCGTAGGGCTGATCGTGAGTTTTGCGCGCGGGAAAGCCGGTTTAGCCCCTCTTATTGTGGGAGTCGTTTTGGCTGGTTTCGCAATCCTATTTGCCGCGCGGCCGGAAAAGAAATCGGTGGACGCTCGCTCTCGCGAATTGAATGCCTTAGTCGCCCTGAACGGTGGCATCTTTGTGGCGGACAGCCCACCGGGCCTCCGCGCTCATCTTTTCGTCACCGCTCACCACCTTCTGGCGCTGAGTGAGGATGATGTCTACCTCGCCGTCATTCCGCTGGCGGCTTTACGTTCCGCCCGGGTTCATTCCATTTCATCGGCTTTGGCGAAGAAGAACAAGAGTCCACGCTGGGAACTCGAGGTTGCCTGGGAGGCGGATGGAGCGCGTTTCGCACGTTTTCTTTACGAAGGTGTCTTTGCGGAACATCTGGCGCGCATCGCTGAAAGAACTTTGACCAGCCTGTGGAAAAAAGAGCTGCCCGTGTTGCCTTCGTCTTGACCGAAGCGAGCGTCATTGACTTGCTCGAGGGCGCGCCGATAGAATCGGCTTTTGCCGTTTTTTTCCACATCGCACTATGGCACCGCGTCTCTATAACACGCTCACGCGACAGGCAGAGGAGTTTGCGCCCCTGGAGAACAACCAGGTTCGGATTTATACCTGCGGTCCAACCGTTTACGATTATGCCCACATCGGGAATTATCGGACCTTCGTTTTTCAGGATGTTCTTCGACGCTATCTGGAGTATGCGGGCTTTCGCGTGAAGCAGGTGATGAACCTCACCGATGTTGACGACAAGACCATCAACAACGCGCACGCCGCGGGCGTGAGCCTGCGCGACTATACGCAGAAATATATTGACGCTTTCGAGGTGGACCGCGATTTATTAGGTCTGGAGCCGCCGGAAATCATGGTGCGCGCTACAGATCATATCGAAGACATGGTCAAGCTGGTGGAAACGCTTGAGCGGAAGGGCTTCGCCTACCAGAGCGAAGGTTCGGTCTATTTTCGCGTGGCGGATTTCAAGGATTATGGCAAGCTTTCGAAGATCAATCTTTCCGGAAACCGCCCCGGCGCGCGCGTGGATGCGGACGAATACGAAAAAGACGACGCGCGGGATTTTGTGCTTTGGAAGGCTGCAAAACCCGGCGAGCCCTCCTGGCCGTCTTCCTTGGGCTCCGGGCGCCCGGGCTGGCATCTGGAATGTTCCACCATGGCGATGAAGTTTCTGGGTGAAACACTGGATATCCATTCCGGGGGCAGCGACCTTATTTTCCCCCACCATGAAAACGAGATCGCGCAGAGCGAAGCGGCGACAGGCAAGCCCTTTGCCCGCTTCTGGCTGCACGCCGAGCACCTGGTGGTGAACGGGGAAAAGATGTCCAAATCGCTGGGCAATTTTTATACGCTTCGCGACCTCATCGCGCAAGGGCACAAACCCTCCGCCCTCCGCTATCTGCTGGCGTCGGTGCCCTTTACCAAGCCGCTCAATTTCACCTTCGATGGCCTGCATCAGGCGCAGAAGTCGATTGAACGGCTCAGGAATTTCCGCTACCGCGTCACGATGGAGAAATTCGCAGAGGGTGAGAGCGCCGCCACGCGCGAGCGCGCCCGACAGGCGCGACAGGCGTTTGAGGAAGGCCTTGATAATAACCTCAACACCGCCGAAGCGCTGGCGGCCATCTTTGAGCTGGTTGCGGAAGAAAACAGCGCGATGGACCATGGTGAGTTTCTCGACGGCGACCGCGAGGTAGTGCTCGATACACTCGAGCGATGGGACCGCGTTTTCGCGGTACTCGACGATCAGGATTTCGTGAAGCTGCAGCGGCACGGCTTAGTGTGGATGAAGGATGAAGCGGTCGCCGTTGAGGCGGGCATCGAAGTCGCCGGACGCAACGGTCATACGCAAATGCTGGCCGACGAAGAGATTGAAGAGAAAATCGCACTTCGAAATGCCGCGCGACGAAGCGGTGATTACGCGAAGTCTGACCGCATAAGGAAAGAGCTGATGGACGCTGGAATAATCCTCGAGGATACGCGGGCCGGGACTCGATGGAAACGGAGATAAGCGCGTAGCGCAGATTCATGGTTTAAGCCCGTGGCTTTTCCTGGCTTAAGTAGTCCTTGGCGACTTCGCGCTTTGCGTGAGGCTGTTAATTTCTTCACGCCTCCTGACGAGCGAGGAAAATTCTGAATGGAAAAGAACCTACCCCAAATTCACACGCCGCTGCCCGGCCCGGAGGCCCGGAAGATCCTGGCGCTTGACCGCCAATTCGTTTCGCCCTCCTACGCCCGCGACTATCCATTCGTCGCGCGGCGCGGCCAGGGAATGCTAGTAGAGGATGTTGACGGCAATACCTTCCTCGATTTCAGTGCCGGCATTGCCGTCGTCGCAACTGGCCATTGCCATCCGGACGTGGTACATGCAATCCAGCGCCAGGCTGAGACCTTGATCCATATGTCGGGCACGGATTTT
>JASHTR010000238.1 GCA_030040455.1 Terriglobia bacterium
CTTACGAGCAGTCGTTTTCACAATGCGCCACGCCAAATAATGAGTCCGGTGAGAGTGCCAATACCGGTGGCCAAGCCCTGCTTGCCGATGAGTTTGCCCGTACTGTCGGGCACCACGAGGATATCATTGGCGGTCAGAATAGGGTCCTTTGCCTTGCCCTTCATGATCTTGCCCAGGTCGATTTGCATTTCTGTCCGCGTCCCATTCGGCAAGCTATGGATAACTTCACAATGCTTCTTGCTCGGGTTGACGGTGAACCCTTCTGCCAGCGCTAAAGCCTGCAACGCCGTCAGGCTGTCCCTGTCCTCTAGCGTGAATCCTCCGGGTCTCCTTACGGCCCCGACCACGTACACAATCCCGGCCTTGCTCACCGTCACCGTATCAAAGGGAGCAATCGGAATATCAAGGGCGCTATCGTGAGAATAGAGCAGCAGCCCCAGGTCGACTTTAACTTGATCCGAAGCGAGGACGTCCAGGCCCTTCACCTGTTTGAGGCCGGCAAAACCATTCTTCCGCGTAATATAAACCCATCGTCCGGCGGGCGCAGCGCCCACGGTGTTTCCCGTGCCGGTCCCAGGCATGTTTACACCGCCAGCCATGGCAATCACCTGGACCAGTGTTCGCTCTCCCGGCAATTGGTAGAGCCCGGGCTTCGCCACCGCGCCCATGATGGAAACAGGCCGTGCGTGGAATTGCTTGATGAAGATGCTAACGTGCGGGTCCTCAAGGTACGATTTCCCCCATTCTTTCTGCAACTCATCGCGCAATTCGACGGCAGTAAGGCCCGCTGCGCGGACCCTTCCCAGCAGTTTCACGGTAATGGAGCCATCGTTCTCTACGCGAACCGTCTGCGTCATTTCCGGAAGATTGAAAACCGTGATGGTAAGCACGTCCTCTGGGCCGAGCACGTAATCCGGTCCAATCATCCCACCACCCGCTACATCCTGCGTGCTCGGACCCTGCTGATTTGGCTCTTCGGCGTCGATCCCCGCTCCGGGGTCCACCTCTTGTTGCGTCATGGCATTCTGCTGCAAGACGTCAGATTGAGATTGGGCTGAGGCAGGCTTTGGAAGCAAAAAAAGGCAAACCACCACCCCCATGAGCATCCATAATATTTTCTCAGAGGACCTCATAGGCACCTCGCGGAAAACGAAAGCGGCTTAGCATTCTCAGGACTGCAAGAGGAACCAGGATCCTGGGGCGCCTCGCTTCAGTAAGACGCACAAACCCCGGAAGATATTGAGGTTAAACAAGAACACGCCCATTGTCAAGGCTCCGAAGCTTCTTCGGCAGGCTTGCGCTGAGAAGTTGACCGGCGTCGAGCTCCTTTGCTCGCAGTTCTGGTCGCGCGCGTCTTGCGTCCCTTGCGTTCCCGGCCAAGCGCAGGCCTGTGTTGCGCGGGTGGCGCCAAGACGAGCTCTTCCGCATCCAGAGAAGCGGCCGTTGTAAGCGCCGGGAATTCCTCTGCTTCGACGGTCATGGCCGCTTCTGCCCCTTCATTTCCCACGGCCTGATACGAGCTGCTGGTAACTTCCGGGATAGCGTCACTCGCTAGTTCTGCGACTAATTCGGCGACCGGCTCGAGGGCAGCGGATGGCTTGGAGGCAGACGCTGGTGAATAAACTCGCCAGATGCCTTTGTGGTCTCTCGCTAGCTTGAGGACGCCTTCCCGCTGGGCGTGTCGGAGAAGGTCCAGGGTTCCTTGATAACCGTTCTGCCGCTCGTCGAAATTGGGGTCCAGCGCGCGCATTCGTTGCCGGACTTGCCGCATATAAAGCGGCCTTCCTGGAAGCTTCTGTGTGGCCACTGCCAGGGCCTGCTTCACGAGCTCGAGCGCGGCTGGATTGGGAGCTAGCGGCGCGGGTTGTTTCACGTCGCTGGCGGGCGCGAACGCGGTGGCCTCGCCTTCCGGCGCTCCGCTTTCCATCCCATCCGCTTCCACGGGGAAAGCACCCCTCCCTTCGTCGTTCCCTTCTGCCGGCTCCACGAGGTAGCCACGATCCGTGCGGCGGAGGTGCGCCCGGCCCGCACGCTCGACCTTCTGCATGAATTCCAAAAACGAGCCCGCGCCATAGTCCCGCTCGCTGAACGTGGAATCCAGTTGGAGCAGCGTGCTCTTGAGGAGCCCGAGCTGAGAGGCCACGCCGCGGTCGGCCAGAATTTTGAGCGCGCGCTGGATGTTGGGCAAAGCTTCGGAAAGCGCTCGCGTCTCGAGGTTGGCCCGCCCACCGCTCTCGCCTCGCCTCGCGCGCGCCGCGCGGCCAGCGTCCCGCAGCAGGTTCTCATAGGCCACGAACTCCGTGCAGTTCTTCTGAAGAATATTGCTGGTGAAGGACCGCCCGCCCACAACGAACACCTGCTTGTCAAACTGCTTCAACTTTTCGACCAGCGCCATGAAGTCGCTGTCGCCGCCGACGATGGCAAAGGCGGTGATGTGGTGGCGCGTAAAGGCCATTTCCAGAGCGTCCAGGGCCAGGTTGATATCGGCTCCGTTCTTGTCGCCGCGTGGCGTCACGCTTCGCTGGACCATCTGGATTGCGTGCTGCGTCATCTGCCGGCTGTAATCCCCAGCGCGCGCCCAGTCGCCATAGGCAATCTTGGCGACCACCTCGCCCCGCTCCTTCAACGCCTCGAGCACCAGCGATACGTCAAAATCCTTTCCCAGGGTGTCTTTCACGCCAATCTGGATGTTGTCAAAATCAATGAAGACGGCAAGTTTCAAGCGTTCTTCCGGCACGGCAAATCTATCCTTTCGTGGCGTGGGAATCGCCTTCTCATATTTTCTACGGTCGAAGAAGATACGCCCCGAGAAACGCGCGGCAGCGGTTCCGATAGCTCTCCAGGTCGGCGGCAGAAGCCGCAACCATCCATTGCAGGCAATAACCGTCCACTAGCCCGCGGATGGTGCGGGCAACATCGTCCGGCTTGACTTGTCGGAATTGTCCTTGCCGGATTCCTTCTTCAATGATGGCAGTGTCACGCTTGCGGCATTTCTCCAGGAAGGAAAAGAGCAGCATTCGGAATCGCTCGGAGCGAAGGCTCAGAACCACAAACTCAAAAAACACCATGTAGAGCTTTCGATTCACCTCGGGGCTGTGAAAAAGTACCTCCAATTCCGACGCCAACTGCGCCCGAGGTCCCTGTTGCGTTCGCGTCACTTCCTCCAGAGTCCGGTCGAGCTGAGAGAGCAGCCACTCGCACACGGCGAAAAGCAGATCGTCCTTGGTGCGAAAATAATAAAGCGCTCCTCCTTTGCTCGATCCGGCTCGGGCCACTACCGAGTCAATGGTCGTTCCCTGAATGCCCCTTTCGAGAATCTCCGCATACCCGGCACGGATGAGTGTTTCGCGTCGCCGCTCAGCAAGTTGGGGGTTAGCACGGCGTGGACTCATTGATGAGAAGGATGACTTCGGCCGCCCAGACAGACTATTTTAGCATGGCCTGACCATATCCATCGCTAGCGCCGCCGCACCATGAAGCGGAGCAAAGTCGCCAAGCTCGGCAAGCACGATTTCAGTGGTATCGGGAAACATCGGTGACCGCCAGTTCCGGAGCGACTGGTGGATGGACTGAACCAGGAAATCTCCAGCCCCCGCGACGCCGCCGCCGAGAATGATCTTGTCCGGATCAAGCAAACGGATCGTGATGAGGAGCGCGCGGGCGAGCCACTCCATGGCCTCTTGAAAAATCGTTTCGGCGGCCGGATCTCCTTCCCTGGCTGCACCCACCAACTCGCGTGCGGTGAGGTTTTCCGCTTTTCCAAGCTTCAGCAGCTCCACCGCCTCCCGGGGATGATGCGCTGCAAATTCGCGAACCTTCTGGTCAAGAGCCCGTCCAGAAGCCAGCGACTCCGTGCAACCACTTTTTAACCCGCACGTGCAGGTTCTCTCCGAATGGGTCAAAGGGATATGGCCGATCTCACCGGCCATTCCATCCCTGCCGCGATGCAGCCGTCCATGGCAGATGATTCCGCCGCCAATCCCCGTGCTCAAAGTTAAGTAGACCATCGATTCGGTTCCCCGCCCCGCGCCAAACCGATGCTCGCCCAAGGCGCCGCAGTTAGCGTCGTTATCCACGCGGCACGGCAGGCCGAAGGTGTTCTCGACCCACTCGGCCAGCGCAAAATTTCTCCATCCGGGCGTGTGCACCGAGGTGACGCGCTGGCTCTTGAAATCAACAGGACCGCCAAAACTCACGCCGCAGGCTCCGATCTCGGTTTCCCGGCGCAAAGCATCAACCCGCTCCCGAAGCTGGTCTAACATCCAGTCGCGCCCGCCGGAATGCGACGTTTTGTCTTCGAGAACCGCAAGGCGGCGACCCTCGGGATCAAACAGACCCGCGCGGAAACGCGTTCCGCCAATGTCGATGGCAATGAGATGGTGCATGCCGGATCTCGCGCCATTCAGGAGTGGCTTGCCGAGCGGTAGCGAAGCTCCGGGCGCGCGGGGGACGCCTCGGCATAGTTTCGGATTCGTTCAACAATTCCGTCCACGTCCAGACCGTACTTTGCGTGCAGCAGATTGGGGGCGCCGTGAGGGATGATGCGATCCGGCACGGCAAGCCGAAGAATGCTGGCAGGAATCTTGTGGTCGTGGAGCATGGCGGCAACCGAGGCGCCAAAGCCGCCGGCCGCGGTGCCCTCCTCAGCCGTCACCAGGAACTGTTTTTCTGCCGCGAGGACCGCAAAGAGCTCCTCATCCAGCGGCTTCATGAACCGCGCGTTGATCACAGTCGCCCGGATGCCCAGCCCATCAAGGCGTGAAGCAGCTTCCAGGCACGGATAGACCATGCTGCCGAGCGCCAGAATGGCGATGTCGTCTCCCTCGCGCAGAATTTCCGCCTTGCCGGTTTCAAGGCGCTTGAACTCGGGATCGATGGGCACGCCCACGCCGTTGCCGCGCGGATAACGAACGGCGGCCGGGGCGTCGAGACAGACGGCGGTATAAAGCATGTGACGCAACTCATTTTCATCCTTGGGCGCCATCACGGTCATTCCCGGCAGCGCTGAAAGATAGACAAGATCGTAAAGACCGTGGTGGGTGGGCCCGTCGGCGCCCACAATTCCGGCGCGGTCGAGGGCCAGGGTAACGGGCAAGCCCATCAGGCAGACATCGTGGACCAGCTGATCGTAGGCGCGCTGTAGGAAGGTGGAATAGATTGCCGCAATCGGTCTCATGCCTTCGCAGGCCAGACCGGCGGCAAAGTCCACCGCGTGCTGTTCGGCAATGCCCACGTCAAAGAAGCGCTTGGGGAACTTCCTGGAGAACTCGTCCAGGCCAGTTCCCTCGCACATGGCCGCGGTAATGGCAACGATGCGGGAGTCCTTTTCCGCGAGATCGCAAGCCGCCTTCCCGAACACGGAGGTGTAGGAGGGCGCCTTGGTCGGAGACTTGGCAAAAGCGCCGGTCGAGACGTCAAATTGCGTCACGCCATGATATTTCATGGGAAGCTTTTCAGCGTGGGGATAACCTTTTCCCTTCTGCGTCACTACGTGTAACAGGGTCGGCTCGGGATTGTCCTTCACCTTGGCCAGCACGTCCAGCAGCTTGCCGATGTCGTGGCCGTTAATAGGCCCGACATATTCGAATCCCAGCTCCTCGAATACCATCCCCGGAATCAGCAGCGTTTTGGCTGAATCCAGGAGGTCGCGGGAGATGCGCAGCAGGCGAGTGCCGATGCGTGGAACCGAAAGGATCATCTTTTCCGCCTCCTGGGTAAGGCGGTGGTAAGGCTGACCGTGCACGATACGGTTCAGATAGCCGGCGATCGCTCCGACGTTGGGCGAAATGGACATCTCGTTATCATTCAGAATCACCAGCACTTTTTTCCGAAGCGTGCCCAAGTTGTTGATCCCTTCGAGCGCCACGCCGCCCGTTAACCCGGCGTCGCCCACCACGGCCACCACGTAATAATCCTCGCCTCTTAGGTCCCGGGCTGTCGCCATACCCAGCGCGCCGGAGATGGCCGTGCAGGCATGGGCCACGTTAAAGGCGTCGTAGGGGCTTTCGGA
>JASHTR010000239.1 GCA_030040455.1 Terriglobia bacterium
CGCAAATGCGAGGGCGTTTTCGCTCGCGACGCTTCGAATCGGTGGTGCGGGAAGCCGAAGGACTCGTCCGGCAAGGGGCGAGGGAATTGACGCTGGTTGGCCAGGATAACACGAGCTATGGCGAAGACCTAGGCCTGCGGGACGGGCTCGCCATGCTGCTCAGCGAGCTGGCTCGGATACCGGATTTGGTCTGGCTGCGCTTCCTTTATTGCTACCCGAACCGGGTTACGGATGCTTTAATTGGAGCCGTCGCAGAATCGCCGAAGGTGGCGAAATATTTTGACATTCCCCTCCAGCACGCAAGCCCGCCGGTGCTAAAGGCCATGCGACGTGGCTCAAGCGGTGAACGTTTCCTGAGGCTGATTGAAAAGATTCGTGCCTCGATTCCCGGCGTTGCACTGCGCACGTCATTGATTGTGGGTTTTCCAGGTGAAACGGACAAGGATTTCCAGGCCTTGATGGAATTTGTGGAAGCGGCGCAATTTGACCGGCTGGGAGTATTTTGCTATTCGAGCGAAGAAACCAGCGCCTCCTTCGGCCTTCCAGGTCAGACGCCGGCGCGCGTGGCGGAAAATCGCAGGCGAAAGGTCCTGGCGCTACAGCGGAAAATCTCACGACGCAAGCTGAAGGGTCTGGTGGGCAAGCAACTGCCCGTGCTTGTGGAGGGCTTGGCGCCAGAGTCGGCATGGCTCCTTAGCGGAAGGTTGGAGTCTCAAGCCCCAGAAATTGACGGCCGCGTCTTCATTAATGATTTTGAAGGGAGCGAGCCACAACCCGGCGAATACCGATGGGCCACGATCACGGGATCGTCCGATTACGACCTCGTAGCCCGCCTGGAGGAGCTCCGCTTCGCGGGATTAGAGTGGGAGAGGAGGGAAATGGGTGCAGGGGGAAGGTTGGTTGAAATCCAGCCGGTGACTGCACTGGGTTTGTGCCATGCTTTGCCCCACTTGTAAACGGGAAACGAAAAAAGAGGGGAATCCCTATCGCCCTTTTTGTAGCGAACGCTGTCGGCTGCTCGACCTTGACAATTGGCTTGCCGGCAGGTATTCCATCCCGACGACTATGCCTGCGAAAGAGGTTGAAAAGCCTGGAGTGGTTGAGGCGACCGAGGCTACCTTTGACTGAGTTGCGCGCGGATGCCTCTACCCGGATCGCCACGGTGGGTCCTATCGGCTATTTCCCAATCGCTCCAGGGACCGCCGGGTCGGTGGTGGGCTTGGTATTGATTGTTGTTCTCCATCGCTTGCAAGTGCATCCGTGGGCTTCTTCAGTGGCCGTTTTGACTGCTGTAATCTATGCCCTGGGTGTATGGGCAGCGGGGCGTGCCGAGAAGACCTTCGGAGTTACTGATCCGGGTTACGTGGTGATTGATGAAGTCGCCGGGCAGTGCATTGTCTTCATTCTCCCGCCCGCGGGAGGCTGGGGATGGTTGGTGGGAGGATTCATTTTATTCAGGGTGTTTGACGTGCTGAAGCCTTTTCCCGCGCGCCGCTCGGAGCGTCTGGCCGGGGGCTGGGGCATCATGATGGACGACTTGGTAGCAGGGGGCTACAGCGCAGTTGTATTGTTTATGATGAGACTTGCATTTCGATGAGTTTGTGGAAGAAGACCTCCAGACCTAATCACGCAATGGGAAAGCACGGTTCACCACAAAGGAGACCGGCCATTACGGAAGTGGCGCCTCGCGCGGCGATTTCTGGCGGGGAGATCTACATTCGCGGGACCGGACTCACAGAAAATGGCAGCATTCGCCCTCAGGTTCGCTTTGGAGATCGCCCGGCCAGCCTCCTGATGAGCTCCCCTAACCAACTTGTGGTGAGGGTTCCGGAGGGAACGGTTCGGGGAGATTTAACGGTGGATACAGGATCCGCCGTAACGCCGCCAGTTCCGGTGGCGGTTGGGGTAAGCTTCGCCGAGAACCTTCATCCCGTCGCTAATCCCGCTGTCGACGCTGCCGGCAATATCTTTACGACTTTTAGCGGAAGCCGGGGCCAAAAGGCTCCAGTGTCAGTCTATAAAGTTGACCCGGATCACTCCGTTCATCCTTTCTTGACCGACCTGATGAACCCTACCGGTCTGGCCTTTGACCGCGAGGGCTTGCTCTATATTTCTAGCCGTATGGAAGGGACCATTTACCAGGTCACGCCAAATGGCCAGCGCACGATCTATGCCGGGGGAATGGGCATCGCAACGGGAATGGCTTTCGATCGCGAGGGTAACCTTTACGTTGGCGACCGGAGTGGCACCATCTTCAAGATTGGGCGTGACCGGCAGATTTTTGTGTTTGCAACGCTTGAGCCGAGCGTTGCCGCCTACCATCTGGCGTTTGGGCCTGACGGTTGCCTTTACGTCACGGGACCCACCACTTCGAGCTTCGATCACGTTTATCGTGTTTCCCCCTCGGGCGAAGTTTCTTCGTTTTACCGTGGTCTGGGACGGCCGCAGGGTCTGGGGTTCGATAGTGCTGGCAACCTGTATGTTGCCGCGTCGCTGGGAGGCCGTCGAGGAGTGGTGCGGCTGGCGCCGGATGCCTCCACCAGCCTGGTGATTGCCGGGCAGGGCATTGTCGGGCTGGCGTTCACAGCCCATCGCGCCATGATCCTCGCCTCGAACACCTCCCTCTACGAGTTGTCGATCGATATCGAAGGCGCCCCCCTGCCGGTGTTGTAATAGAGCATTTTCAGCCCGTGCAGCATTTTGGTCGGAACACGGGGATAAACGGCGGACCTCAAAACCAGAGGTCCGCGCGACCTGCTTCTCCCCACGCATAAAACCATGGATGCCGAAATCATCGCCGTGGGTTCCGAGCTCCTCACCCCCGAAAGGCAGGATTCGGATTCGCTTTACCTCACCGCTAAGCTGAACTCTCTTGGGATTGAGGTCCGGTTTAAGACCGTGGTTGGAGACGACCGTGACCGGCTCACCAACACCTTCGAAATCGCTCTCAAGAGATCCGGCCTGATTTTGCTTACCGGTGGCCTGGGACCTACTGAGGACGATATCACGCGCAATGTGGTGGCTGAAGCCCTGGGGCGCGCTTTGCACGAAGTTCCTGAAATCCGTGCCCGCATCGAGAAACGCTACCAGCGGCTGGGTCGGAGCATGCCGCCGAACAACCTGCGCCAGGCGATGGCGCCGGAAGGAGCGGACTGGCTGGAAAATCATAATGGAACGGCTCCCGGAATCTGGATCGAGCACGAGGGAAGAATCATTATTTTGTTGCCGGGACCGCCTGTAGAGCTGGAAGCGATGTTTGAGGCCGCCTGCATGCCGCGCCTTTCGCAGGTTGCCGGCGCCGAACGGATTCGCAGCCGGGTATACAAAATTGTGGGCTTGCCTGAATCCGAAGTGGACCAGCGGATCTCGCCCATCTATTCCCCCTATCAAAACCCCGTCACCACCATTTTGAGCTGTGCGGGCACGATTGAGGTTCACCTGCGCGCGCGCGGCTCCAACGAACGCGAGCTTGAGGCGTTGCTGGATGAGGTGGGAGACCAGATTGAGCTGGAGCTGGGAGATCACGTCTTTTCCACACGCGGCGAGTCTCTGGAAGAAGTGGTAGGAATGTATCTGGTGATGAAGCAACAGACGGTGGCCGTGGCGGAAAGCTGCACCGGCGG
>JASHTR010000240.1 GCA_030040455.1 Terriglobia bacterium
GAACGGAGGGAGGGCGAGCCATTGACCAGCCGGAGGATCTGGGGGCGAAGCGAGCTTTGAGAATTCTCGAGCAGCGTAACCACCATCTTGCGAATGAATGGGTCAGAAATTAAGAGAGGGTTACCTTGGCCCGCGCCCGAGTTGACGTAAACGCCGCCTTCTCCGCTCCCCCCAATCAGGTCCAGCGCAACGAGCTGCGCGGAGCGGTCCTTCGTCTGCTTCAGAGCGCCCTCGATCGTCTGCAGCGCGCGGTCACCGACGGGCGTGCCGTGGTAGCGCTCCAGAATCCATCCCAGGTTGGAAAGGGCTTTGTCGTGAACGCTGCCACTCGCGTCCTTCAGGTCGGTAAAAATCAGATCGACAAACTCAGAAGATTGCGCGCGCTCGTCTCGTGAAATCCAGTCCAGCGCCGAAGCCCTTACGTCCGGCTGCGGGCTTTTTAGAAGGGTTTCCAGCGTCGAGACAACGCCGGCGTCTACTTCGGGGGATCGATCGGGCGCAGCATCAGCGGGTTTCGAGGAAGACCGCGGCCCGCTCAGAACGATTCCCAGGCAGGCGGCGAACGCCGCCAGGAAGAGTAACGCCTGGAGTCGAAGCGAAAGTCTCATGGGATATCGCTTTCGGTCGAAACGGTAGCCCCGGTCATCTCGTTTTGTGAATTGACCGCGAGTTTGTACTCAAAGAAAAATCCAAGGTCGGAAAAGCACGGACCGTGACGTTATGAAAGGGCTACCACTTCATAGTCCGCCGCCCACCGCGGCGGCCGACCGGCCAGCGGCAGCCCGCAGGTTGGTTTTCCCCTTGGGCGATGCGGTCCGATTTCCGGCAAGCGCTGTGCCGGATGGGGTATATTGCGTGGGGAACTTTGAAAGTTCTTCCTCCGCCACCTGGCGCGCGTGGGCGTCCTTCGACGTGAGATGCTCCATCACTGCCAGCAGCAATGCGCGGTCGTCAGAATCGCGCGCGACGGCTGCTGCTTCCAGAGCTTTCCCGGCGATGAACGGATTGGGAGAGCTGATGAGAGGCAGGATGGCCCGCGCCATGGTCTCAGCCGACTGGCGATCGTAAAAGGTGATCGAGTCATAATCGTTGCCGATACCGCCGCGAAGGAAGTAGTAATCGAGCGCCGTCAACACGGTTGCGCGCGAGGTGGCGTCCGGGGAGCGCAGCGCCGCTGCCAATTCCGCTGAGAGCGGACGCTCCACTTCGGCAATGCGCGCAGCTTCTGCCTGCTCGCGGTCCTTGGCCAGAGCCATCGAGCGCAGCCAGTTGCGATGGAACTGAACGGTGTTGTCGTCAAGGATGTTGTAGATTGCCTGCGCCACGTTCAACCGCACCAACGGATTTTCGCGCTCAACGCCCGCCCGCTCGAGGAATGCTTGCTCAATCTGCCTGCGCAAAGTGAAATCCGGGGTGCGGTACCACCATCTCCAGAGCGCTTTCAGGCTCTCAATCCTCACCAGCATGTCAGGATCGTTGACGTGTTGAATGAGCGTGCGGGCCAAGTCCTCGCGCGGGACCATATGATAAAAGTACTGAGAAAAGATGCGGGCGGCGCCCCGGCGCGTGTAATCATCCGGGCTGTTAAAAACTGTTTGGATAGCGGCGATGCCGATGCCGTCATTGCCAAGCTGCCGCAGCGACCACGCCGCGGCGCGGCTCACCATCTTCGCAGGGTCGCCGAGCAACTGCGCGAGCGGCTCAACGGCAACGCGGAAGGGTGCAGGGTTGGGCGCATCCACCGCCATGCGGCCAATGGCGGAAGCGGCGGCCTCCCGGATAAGCGGCTCCGGGTTGTTGAGAAGGGGCAGAACCACCTTCAGAGCCTCCGGATCGCGGTCATACCACACCTGGTCCAGCCATTGAAGGGTGGGGACTAACGGCGGATTCTTCGTATTCTGAATGCTCGCGGGCGGCGGGGGTGCCTGAGCGAGCGGGGGCTTGGCTTCAGGGTAAATCGTCGAAAGCGCGATCACTGCCCAGCAGGTTTCCTTTTGCGGAAGCAGGAAGAGCTCGCCCTTATTGTCGAGCCATCCGCCAAACGGCTGCTGCAGGCCCAACAGCCAGTGGATGGCTTTTTTAACGCGCGGGTCCTGCATGTCGTAGCCAGCGATCTTGAGCGCATAAAGCGTTTCACCGGTCATGAATTGGAGGCTCGGGTCGGTCTTCTTTTCGAAGGGTGCGCGAGCTGCCGCGTCAAAGAACTGCTCGTTCGACATATACTCGGCCGTCACCCAGCCGCCATCGGTATGTTGCCGTGCCAGGATTTCCTGGACGTTCTTTCGAATGATGGGCTTAAACCGCGCGTCGCCCATGTCCACCATGCCCTTGATCTGCTCCACGATGTCTTCGAGATCGTTGGTGTGGTCCGTGACCATCAGGTCTTTGAGGTGCGCCGCGCTTTTGGCGTAGGTGGCGTTGTGGGAGCGCTCCGCAAGATCGTTCAGATCAAACCAGGAGTCGGACGCCACGCGGAAGTCGCTGATGGGGCGATTGCCGTCAAACTCATAATTGCGGGTCTTGGCAGGCTCGAATTCAGAGACGAAGTGCGCTTGATCCACGCGGGGAAGCACCTGGCGCGCGTCATAAACCATCCGGATATAGCTGGCGACGTGGCCGGGTGTTTCGGTGGGATGATGGCTGACAGAGTCTTCGTACATCAAGAGCATCTTGCCCAGGCGACTGAGGCCGTTGGTGGGCGCGAGCTCAAAGCGCAGCCAATAGGTGTTGGGGAAGCCGTAAAATGGCGCGGGCGCGTTATAGAGCCGGTCCATCATGAACTTATACTCGGGCTCATTCACCACCGAATATCCATGGCGTTGTACCTTGAGCGTAGACAACATCGTGAAATGAGCAGCATGGCAGGCGATGCAACGCTCCGTTTCATCCGTCACGTTTTCCGCGCGCGTCAGCACCGCGCCCTTACGGGGAATGTCAGAGAACCACGAATCGGCGATATTCACCATGTAGCGCATCGCCACCTCGACAGCCTCGTGCGGATCATTGTAAGGCGGCACGTCGTAGACCGCCGTTGTCAGGTTCCAGCGTGGATCGTTCGATTTAACAGCTACGTAATAGCGCCCCGGCGCGAGCACACGCGTGATGAATTTGTGATCGACCAAGGCGTCGGTCTGGTCATCGTGCCGGATTTCAACCGGACTCTTGCCTTGGGTATATTCCGCCACGTGCGCGCCCTGCGGGCTTTTTGCCAGGCGATAGAATTTCAGCGCGCACGGCACGTCGCGGTCAAGGACGTTAAGTTCAAAGTAGACCAGCTTTGGCTTGGGCAGATTGTAATCGAAAGTGAGCCACTGCCAGCCGTTTTTATCCTCGTCCGTGTTGTAGAGGTATTCGATGTCGTCCGACGCGCCGAACACCGTCTTCCCAAGCTTCATGGGTGAAGCGTGCTGCCAGTCGCGCGCCGTATTCGGCACAATCTGGACGGCATCCTGGGCGCTTACGTTCAACGGGCGGATAGTGGCCTTAAAGCCGATGGGCGAAGAACTGACGCTCGATGGCGCCGCAAGCGAGAGGCGCGCGGGCCCGGCCTGTGCGGCGCGAACAATGAAGTACGCTCCAGGGTCGCCTGAGTGCAGTTTCTTGCCGATTTCAGGATTGCCTGCGGAATCAAAGCTCACAACAACGCGCGCCACAATGGGGATAATATCCTTCTTCACGATGTTGAAGGTGATTGGAGAGGCAATCCGACGCGGCACGAGCTCGTCCGGCGTGGTCAGGCTGGCCGGATGGTCCAGGCTGATGTTCACCGAGTAGAGCGAGCCGGGCACGAGCGGCGGCGTTTGCCATACCAGGGTTTGACCAGGACGAATCGAACTGTTAAGGATTCGATTAAAAGGAAGAGTTGCTTTCTCGGGGGCGGCCTCAGGAGAAGCTGCCGAAGGCGCCAGGCGCCATCCCCAAAACACCAGAATTGCCGCAGCGGCAAAAAGGAAGATAAACAGCCAACGCCGAGCCTGCCGGAGATCAGCAGCCATCATGGTGTTTCTCCTTTACTATCCATAAGTTCCCGCCAATGCCCGTAAGTATAACCCCGGCATTTCGCCCCGTCAATCATCACCCATCATCGCCAGTCGCACGGCAAGACTAGGCATATGAAGGCGATTGACTGCCACTGCCACGTCTCTACCCGGCATCGGGCCTCGTGGCCCTGTCGGTGCGGGAGGCAACCTCGACGAGGCCGACGATATTCCCGAGGCTGTTGTAAACGGGAGCGAGCACGGAAATCCAGCCAGGCTTGTTCTTCACGGTGACGCGGTGGCCCGAATCGAGCACGGTTTGCATCGGGGGAATCGTGTCCTGATAAAGCAAGCCAAACGACCAGAACTGGCTTAGTTCATTAACGTTGCGAATAACCACCTGAATCTTTCCAGGATAGCCGTCAATGGGCATCCAGAGATTGACGTCGCAGGGGAACGGAGCCAAGCGCGCGAGGCGGATCAGGGTCTTTTTGGTGGTGTTGAACTCCACGTCGTTCACATCGTAGTTGTCACCTGCCAGGAACGGATCGTTCGGATCGTTCTTGAACATGAGCGCCAGCGCCTGCGCGGTCACGATACGCTGGCAGAGGTCTCCATCCACCATGGCGGAGGCCACGCGCCCGATGTGATCGAGTTCCTGCTCGATCGGTTGAGGGTCTTCCGACGTTTCATTGTTCATGTTGCCTCTGAAGCAAGTGGCATAAGGTATTGGCGCACGCGATTCCAGGCGGCAGCGTCGATGTGCGCGAAAAGCTTCGCCGTGGGCTCATCGGCCCGGTCCATCTCAGCGTCCGTCCAGGTGTAAGGCGCGGTATCCGCGAACGCCGGCCGCGGGTTCCACCATCGGCCGGGCGACGATTGGTTGAATAGCTGCGTTGCTTGCATTTTCAAATTGTCCAGGCCGTGTTTGTCTTTGAAGCTATCAAGCAGCGTCAAATCCTGTATGCAGTTACGCTGGATTTTCAGGCGCACGCTGGGAATCGGATCGGGCAGACCAAAACGCTCGCCGGAATAAACCAGGGTGGTGCGTCCGCCGTCGAAATGGAACCAGGGATCTTTACCCGGTTGCACGGCCAGCCAATGAATAAAGCCCATCGTATCCCAAACCCATGCCCGCAGTGCCTGCAAGGTGATGGCGGAGGATGGTTCGGTAACTTCCGGAGTGCCGTCGTAGTACCACACGATGTCGCCACGGCGGCGCAGCATGCTCGGAGCTCCCTGATACCAGCTCAGGATCGACTCGTTGCACGTCCACATGTTCACCACGCCGCGAAGCACATTGAATTGCTGTTCCATGTCCCAACTGACATCGGCGCGGAAAACAAATTTCACCGGAGTGTCCGGCGGCAGCGCCTTTTTCAGCAGCCGACCGTACTCCTTGAAATAGCTGAGATCTTTGGGAAAGCGCACTTCGTCGCCGTCCCACGGGAACCCCTTGTAGCGTTTCTTCTGGTTGAAGAACATCTCAAGGTGCGTCTCGGTCCAGCCCTTCTCGCGGCAATGCTGCTCCATCTCTGAAACAACGTTGACGAATTCTGCCTCGTAGCCCTGCTCCCCCCACCACAAATACGACGCAGGCCATTCAGGGTTGATCGGCAGATACGCATAGGGAATTGGGTGGGGACCGCGGCGCGTTCCGGCAAAGGCGGTGCCGTCAAAGAGCGGCCCGTAGTGGCGGTCGTACAAGTCCCAGTTGGCGATGTGCTTCTTCCGGCCTTCGCCTTCCAGAGCCGGAGCGAACTCCGGGGTGACGTAGCCGGCATGGCTATACCCGAGTTGGTGGAAGATGCCGTGGTGTTCGTAAAAAATGCGATGGTAAGAGTGGATCAGGCGGAAAAGCTCATCGCTCGCGAAGAAATTTCCGCTGGTTTGCCGGACGCGCTCGGGGTACTGCACGCTAAACCAGTAATCGCCATAGGAGTTGTGGTCCAAGAGGACAATGTCTTTCGCGGGAACCACAGCAGGGTGGACTTTCAGGCGGATAGCGAGCGTGTACCGCCTGCCGCCAGATTCAAGCTCCGCCTGGCCGGTATACGTGCCGGGTGTTGCGTCGGGTGGCGCCCAGACGTCTACCCAAAATGCCTGCGCGGTCTGGTTCGCGATCCTGTTGTCCGGCTCGGGAAGGTGTGATTGGTAAGGCAGGCGAACCGGAATCAGCGCGTCCGGATAGAGCTGGCCTGAAGCCACGAGCCGGTGGAACCATTCTCGATAGAGGTCCGTCTTGATTTTGCCGGTACGGTCCGTGACGCGCATGTTGAGACTGTAACTGCCCGGCTCGGCCGTTTCCACAATCAGGTGGAAAGATGCATACCCGCCACGCGCGCACTCGAGCTCGACAATGTTTTTCGGATAATGAGCTGCAGTCTCGCCGCCAGCTCCATTCCGGTCTGCCGTTACGATGCCGCCGAAAGGGTCAGGCCGCAGAAACTCCGGCAGGGCAGTCAGGCGCGAATGCCGGGCCGCTTGGTCCAAACGGCTTGCTTGGCGGCCGGGGAAGCCGAGCGCAGCCGCCGGAGCCGCTTGCTCCAGTCCCAGCGCGCCAAGCGCTGATTGCAGGAATCTGCGTCGCGAAGGATGTTCTGATTTTTTCAAAGCGTAACCCATGCTCCCCGGTCTGCGGCGTCGCGAGACTTCAAACACACGCGAGTGATTGAGAAGGACTCTTCCGTCGAGAGTAGTGGCTGGCCTTCCCCTCGCAACGCGCCGACGAATCTGGAAAACAGGTCCTCTGCCGGAGGGAGAGGCAAGTCTCCGTTCTTCCCCTTCGTGCTGATCAGGCTGGCGCGGTTGCCCACCTCCGACGCTTCCAGAATGCCTTCGCTGCCTGCGATACTCAAGCGCGAATCGCCGTGCGAGGAAGCCGTTGGCGGGCGAAGGAAATCCAGGTGACACGTGGCCGTGCCTCCGTTTGCCAGGCGAAACAACAAACCGGCATGGTCTTCGCAACCTGGGTATTCGGGATGAGCTTTGTTTCCTTCCCACGCTGCTACCTGGGCGTAATCCTGTCCGGAAACCCACCGCATATAGTCCAGGGCGTGAATGCCCACCCAGGCGATCGTGCCGCCATAGGTTTTTCGTCTCTTATAGTACCAGGGCCGCAATCCAGGGCCCCACTGATAAGACTTTTGGCCGGTAACCAGGATGGGTTCCCCGATCGCCCCCTGCTGGACGGCCTTTCGAGCTGCCTGGAAGATCGGCATGCCGCGCATGTCCAGCATGATGTTATAGAGCACACCACTCTTGCGCACCGTCTGCTCAAGCCGGGATAAATCATCAAGTGTAGTCGCTGCCGGCTTTTCCGAAATCACGTTAATCCCTCTGCGGGCTGCAGCGATGGAAGCAACCGCATTTTCGTAGAAAGGCAGGCAAATCCCCACTACGTCCAGAGCTTCCTTCTCCAGCATTTCGTAGTAGTTCTCGTAGATGCGTGTTTGCCTTCCATAGGCAGGCTGCCGGCGGAGCCATGTACTGTCTTCGCCGGGTTCGCCCATCGCATAAGCCGCCCATTGAACGTCGCGCGTTTTGGGTATGCTGCCAAGAAGGATCCTCCAATGTCCATCCCGGCCAATAAGGCCCACCCGGATCATCTTCTTGGAGGTAATCTCGCGCCTGGCGCTTGCCGTTTCAGCCGCTATCCCCACCGTGGCCGCGGAGGCAACTTGCAAGAAGGTTCGTCGGCTGAGGCTTGAAGATTCGCCGGATTGATTGGTCTTTGTGGTTTCGCTCTTCATCTTCAATAGCGCGCCAAACAATCGAGTATTATACGCTCCGTCGTTTACCTGCAATCAGAGTCTCAAAAGCAGAGGCGGTGCGCTCATCCCCCGGATCAGGCTTTCGCGCGCACCCCGGAAAAATGGACTTCGATTTCTTCCAGTGTCTTGCCCTTGGTTTCCGGCAATAAAAAAGCCGAGGTAAGGAAGTAGAGGATTGTGCAACCGGCGAAAAGCAGAAACATGGTGGCATAGCCATAACGGCCCACGGTTGGCAGGAAAATAGCCGCTATGAAGGTGGCAACCGCCTCGTTGAGCAGAAGGGCGATGCTCATGCCATTGGAGCGGATCCGGGTGGGCATCAGTTCCGATAAGGCCAGCCAGACGCAGATACCCGGCCCCATCGCATAAAATGCGGCAAAGACAAACAGGCTGATGGCCACCAGCCAGCCGTTTTCCCGGCTGGGCAACGGAGTGATCAGCGCGTGAAGGATGCGCAGTGGAGCGGTTTGGGCTTGCTCAAGGTTGCCTAAAGGATTAGAGAAAAAGGCCAACACTCGATTGGCCGGAACGCAGCTTGACCGGCTCAGTTGAACTGGCGTTGACAGCGGATGATTCGAGAGCACGGCCGGCGTCACGGCGCTGAAATCGCCGTAAGAATAAATGACGGTCAGTGTGGCCGGTTCCCCGGCCAGATTGACATGCCCGGCAGCCGTCAGCCATTGTCGTTCGAGCGCCGACGTAAAGCGTAGCGTCAAGGCTTCCTGTCCATCAACCATCGTCTGGACGGCCTGACGCACGTCGAGGCGATGTTGCTCGTTGCGACGGAATAAAAAGAACGCGGTCAACAGCGTTACCACCATTCCGGCCGTGCCTACCGAGAGCAGGAATTTACGTCCTTTCCGGTCCACCAGCAACATGCCAACGACAGTGCCCAGCGCCTGCACCACGGTGAAAATGATGTAACCCCAGTGCGCCAGCACGTCGGACAAGCCGCTTTGGATCAGGATGGCGGTGTTGTATCCGATAATCGAATTAATGCCGGTAGCCTGGTTCAAGGCCAAAATCGCGCAGGCGAGCAGAAACGGAAGCACGTATTTCCGCTTGAGCAAGCTCTCGGCAACACGCTTTCCTGCCGTTTTGATTTTTTCTACAGCCTGATTGCGCTCCATTTCCTCCAGCTCCACACGCGCCTGTTCGGGGGAACGCGAGCGTGAAAGCGCCTCCAGTGCGCGTTGCACTTGCCCGCGACGAAAAAGCCAACGCGGCGATTCCGCCACGCCAAAACTGCCCAGCACGAAGAGCACTCCGGGCAGTAGTGAAACCCAGAAAATGCTTCGCCAAGCATGATCCTTAAACGCGAACAGCAACTGCGGATTGCCCATCTTGGCGACTTCTTCCACGCGCAGACTGTAATACATGCCCACCCCGGCGGCCGCGACGATGCCGAGGGTCAGTAGCCATTGGAACATGGCGGTGCCCTTGCCACGCTCCTGCGGCGCCAAACATTCAGCCAGATAGAGCGGCACAACTACCCCAATCAAGCCAGCGCTGATGCCTTGGCACAAACGGCCGAGGATGAGCACTTCGTAACCGCGCGAGAGCGCGATGATGGGAATACTGACAGCGAACAGCACCCCGCTGAGTATCATCAGGCGTTTCCGTCCCATGCGGTCGGCCAGCAGGCCGGCAAAGAGGGTTGAGATCACGGTTCCCAACAGTACGGCCGCCACCACGAACGAAATCTGTCCCGCGTTCAGCCCCGAGGTGGCTTCCAAATAAGGCAGAGCGCCAGCGATGATGCCTATATCGATGCCATAAAGGAGTCCGCCCAGGCCGGCTACCAACAATAAAAAGCGGTTATAGGCTGCCGGCCGGCCTCTGAAGATGGTGGAGGTTTGCAATGGCGTGCCTTTACAGTGAGATTACGGCCCAATTGGGCAGACCGTTTTGAGCGGGTAGCGCGGCAGAGCCGCAACCAAAACGAGTATTATACGCCTCGTCTGCTGCCGGCAAGCCGCACGGTCGAAAATGCTCCGTCACCAATTGAGCCGAAAGGCGACATGAACGAGCCTTATTATGTTTGACGGTCACATTGTATTAGAATGGCAGCTTCCGTCGGTCAGATTTCTGCCGCGCTGCGCTACCCGCTTATTTCTCCGCAAGCATCACTTTTCGACATAATCGCACGAGGCGAGCGTAGGGAGCTTCCTCGCCGGGATCGAGCATCAGCATCTCGCCGGTACGGAACGAGCTATAGTACCAGCGGGCGAGCAGGGTGAGATGCTCCCAGCAGGGCAATGGTGTTTTGAAAGCTTCCGGCGGAGTTGCGGCTGGAGATGGGTGGCCGGGTTTCACGAGCGATTGAAGCAACTCCTGAAGTCGCTGGTCGAGAGGTTGCGGAGAAGAAACATTCTCCTCGAGCGAGAGCGTGCCGGGCCCGCGAATCTCGCCCGCAGCCACCCTGAAGAACACGGTCGTCTTTTCCTGCCTGCCCGGTAATACCAGGATGGCATGAAGACTGGAAATTTCACGCACCAGCGGCGGCAGGAGTCCGAGGATTTCCTGCACTTTTTCCAGCCGGTGATGGGCGCGGGAGGCGCGCTCGAACTCCAGACTCTCAGAAGCCTCGGCGCGCTCCATCTCCAATTCACGCGCGAGCGTTGCTCCCCGCGAGTTCAGGAAATCCACGACGCGGCCCACTTCCTGCTGATATTCTTCGTCCGCGCACCCTTTGAAGCAAGGGGCCAGGCACATCCGCATCTGAGAATAAATGCAGCCGGGATGAGAAGGATCAGGATTAAGGTCCGGCAGGCAGCGGCGGATCTTGAACAAGTCCAGAAATTTCCCCGTAAATCGCTCTGCGGTGCTCCGCGAGGGGAACGGCCCGTAATAGAGCGAGCCGTCACGGGATACCCGCCGCGTCGAGTAGCACCGGGGAAAACGGTTTCGTAAATTGATTTTCACCAGGATCGGCGGTCTCAACCGCAAGCGACGGCGAAACTGGCGAGGATAATGAAACTGGTTGAGGAGAAAAATCAGCCACTGCGCTTCGAAATTCGAGCCGACGACCTCGAAATCAATCCGACGGGTCACCATCCTCAGATTCAGCCGGCGGGACTGAGGGAGGAGAGCGGCCAACAGCCTCCGCAGGCGACGGCGGAGATCACGGGTATGGCTGAGGTAAGGCTGAGCAGCCACGCCGGGTTGTTCTTCCGGGAAGAGCGCGAAGACGGCGGGGACCGCGGGGAAAGCCTCAAAGTCCACTTCCGCGGCAGGATCAAACGGAATGGAATTTCGCAGCCTCAATCCTGTCCCATGTGGAATCCCAAGCCTTGCTGCCGGATGGCCTTGCGATAATCGTCCGACCGCATCTCGACCACTTTGCACATTTCATAAAGACGGGAGCGGAGCGTGACACCGTACTGATTCAGCGATTTTTCCATGTCCGTCACCGCTTCGCCTGAGGGCGAGCGGACGTCGTTGGAGGGGGCGGGCTGTCCAAAAGGCAACGTGGTGGTAATCAACGTGACTTTCTTCTGGTTGTAGCGGGAGTTAATGACGTAGGCGAGCGTGTCCTTCACCCAATCGCTCGGATTCAATGCCGCCAGCTCATCGAGCAGAAGCACTTCCGCATCCAACACCGGCTGAAGGATGCGCAGCTCGGAGGTTTGGGAAACGGAATTGTAACTATCCTTAATTTCCTTCAAAAGATCCCGGAAATCGTAGAACAGGCACGGGATGTTCTTCCGCACCATCAGCTCGTGGATCACCGCAACGGCGAGATGCGTCTTACCTACACCCGTCGGGCCAATGAAGAGCAGACCGAAATCCGCAGGGTATTCTTCTACAAACTTCTGAGCATACAGTTTCGCCACGTCGAGGTAGCGGTTCGCCTGCCCGCTCTGGCGGTCTTTGCGGATATCAAAGTTTTCAAAAGCGCAGTGTTCGTAGCGGCGGGGGATGCGCGATTGAGCCAGCAGTTGCCCCGAGCGCTGCGCATCGGCGCAATCACAGCGGACGACGCGGCGCACACCTTCGGATTCCAGAGGTTTCCAGCCCGTACCATCACAGACCGGGCAATTATTTCTGGGCATCCGTCACCCCCTATCCCGCGAAGGTGCGACAAAATCAAAGGCCTCACGCAAAATTACCAAGGCGCAAAGGAGCACCAAGAACACTTCTTTTGCCGGCTTTGCGAGTTTTTGCGTCTCGCGGTCTTTGCGTGAGGCTTTTTGCCTGTTAATCAATTTTTTGCGCATCCCGCGCTTCGCGGGCGGCCGAGGTATCCACGATGAGCACCTGCTTCATCAGGATAGCCTTCAAGGGCCGATCACGAACGTCCCGAGCTGTTTTGCTGATCGCCTCAGCCACCTCCTGGCCTTCCACCACCTCGCCAAAGATGCTATGCCGCTGGTTCAGCCAGGGCGTGGCCGATACGGTGATGAAAAACTGCGCTCCGTTCGTATTTGGCCCCGCGTTCGCCATGGCAAGAAGTCCCGGCCGGTCAAAAGAGAGATCGGGAGCGAACTCATCTTCAAAGGTATAGCCGACGCTTCCGGTCCCGTTTCCCATGTAGTCGCCGCCCTGGATCATGAAATCGGGGATGACGCGGTGGAAGGTGAGGCCGTTATAGTAAGGCCGCTGCTCCCATTCGCGTTCCGCGGCGTTGTGCCATTTTTTGCTCCCCCGCGCGAGGTCCACGAAGTTCTTCACCGTGGCCGGGGCCTGCTTGACCAGCAGCCGGCACACAATGCGGCCCATCGTAGTTTCAAAGACGGCGTAAAGGCCGGGAGGGTGGCTGAGCTTGGGAAGCGGCTCAGCGGAGGGCTCCGCAGTTTCAGGAGACACCGGCAGCTTCGGCTTACGGGCGAAGAGCGCGGCACCGCCCAGACATCCCGCAACCAGCATCCAATGGTTGGTCATCACGCTAATCATAATATTCCAGGCCAAGATGCGTAATCATCTTCTCGCCGCGCAGGTGACGCAGCGTGTTCTTAAGCTTCATCAGTTGGATAAAGAGGTCGTGCTCCGGATAGAGCGATGGAGCGCAAATGGGACTCTTGAAATAAAACGAAAGCCATTCCTGGATGCCTTTCCGCGCCATTTCCGGGCATCGCCGGGCGAGGTCGAGGAAGAGCGTCAAGTCCAACACGATGGGGGCGGCCAGGATGGAATCACGGCAGAGGAAGTCGATTTTGATCTGCATTGGATAGCCCATCCATCCGAAGATGTCGAGGTTATCCCAGCCCTCCTTGTTGTCGCCGCGAGGAGGGTAATAATTGATGCGAACCTTGTGGTAGAGGTCCTGGTAAAGCTGCGGATAAAGCTCCGGCTGGA
>JASHTR010000241.1 GCA_030040455.1 Terriglobia bacterium
CGGGTGGCCCTTACCTTTGATGACGGCCCCACGCCTCCTTATACCGACCAAATTCTGGACATCCTGAACCAGTACGGCGTGACCGCCACGTTCTTTGTGAATGGCAAACAGGCGGAGCGGTTTCCAGAAAGCTTGCGACGCATTGTCCGAGAAAAGCACGACCTCGGGAACCACACTTACTCGCATCTTTTCCTTTATTTGAAGTCGCGGAAAAGGATCGCCGAAGAGATCGATCGCACGCAGGAGACAATCGGACGCCTCACCGGGCAGCGACCTTCGATCTTCCGCAGCCCTTACGGAGTACGGTGGTTCGGCCTCTTCTCGGTTCTGCGACAGCGGGAAATGCGTTCCATTCAGTGGTCCGACACGGGGTTTGATTGGGTGAAGAAAAATACGCCGGAGGATATCACCCGGAAAGCCCTCAAGAACCTGCAGGACGGGTCCGTGATCCTGTTGCACGACGGCTGTGGTGCAAATGAGCCGGGCGAGGTGGATCATTCATTCACAGTGGCAGCCTTGCCAGCGATCATTGAAGAAGTGCACGGAAGGGGCCTCAAGTTTGTCCCGGTCAGAGATTTTCTTCCATGACGAAGATCCTGATCCTCACCGTCTCCCATGGCGCAGCTCACCGCCGTGCCGCTGACGCCTTAAAGGCGGCCTTCCTTGAGATTCAACCGGGCATTCAAGTAGAGGTCAGGGATGCGCTCTGGCATTGTGCCCGCTGGTTCCGCGCCTATTACAATTCCTATGCGATTCCGCTCCGCTACTGGCCCGGTCTGTGGAGGTGGATTGAAGGTTACCAGCACCGTCAACCTTCGATGGGCCCGGCGAGGCTTTACCGGGCGGGAAGCCACCCGCTCGGCCGGTATCTTCAGGCTGAGAATCCCGACATCGTGATTGCAACCGAGGTAGGGGTTGGCGAACTCGTCGCATTCGCCAAGCGTCGCGCGCGTGCCTGCTTCTTTCTGGTAGCCTTGGAGCTGATGGATTTCAACCGCGCCTGGATTCAGCCCGAAGTGGATTTTTATCCCGTCGTTCATCCCGATCTGGGAGACGAGCTCGCTCAGGCGGGCGCTTCGAGGGAAAAAATCGCGGCTTGCGGAATGCCCATTCATCCCGCATATCGCCAGCTTCCTGACCACAACTCCACGCGCCAGCGCCTCGGGCTGCAGAGTAATCTCCCCATGCTTCTGGTTCTGTTCGGAGGCACGGGCTTTGGTAATCCCAGGCGGATTGTGGCAGAGATTAAGAAGGTCCAGGCTCCCCTTCAGACGGCTTTCGTAAGTGGCAAAAATAGCACCCTCGAAAAGGTGCTTCGGCGGCTTTTGGCAGGAGTGCCAAACACTCGCGTTTTGGGTTGGGTGGATAATATGCACGAGTGGATGGTTTCAGCAGATTTGCTCCTCAGTAAACCCGGCGGGGCCACCGTGATGGAAGCCGCTTCTTGCGGGCTCCCGCTGCTGGCTTTTGATCCACTGCCCGGCAACGAAGAGCGTACCTGCCGGTGGCTTGAAAAGTGGCAGGTCGGAGTCTGGATGCGATCCACGGATGAGGTTGCGCCGACCATCGAGAGGCTCCTGGCAAGCCCGGAAGAGCGCGATCTTCTCGCCCGGAGCGCCCAGGCCATCGCTCGCCCGCACGCTGCCTTCGCTACGGCTGCCGAAATTTTGAGGCGTTGGGAGAGCGTCGGCGCAAAAAAGGCAGTGGCTCGCGACGAGTGAAGAGTGACCCGTAGAAATATCAATTGGCGCGCAGCGCCACACCCGCTTTAAAGTATTAATTCAGTTGACAGTATCCTTATATACATAATATCTTCAGCCTATGGACGAGGGCTTGCCTGATAGGGTTCCCCACCCTTCCTCTCTTTCGGTCGACGCGCTCAGGGACCGGCTTGACCATGCGGAAAGGGCTCAACGGTTCGCCGAAAGCAGCTATCGACTGCTTTTCGAGCGTAGCCTAGCCGGTGTCTATCGGGCTACGCTTGACGGCCGCATCGTGGACCTCAACGAGAGTTGCGCCCACATGCTCGGCTATTCAAAACCCGGCGAAGCAAACGGGCACATTCTGCAGGAAACCATCCTCGACCCCGGGGATTTCGAGCGCCTTCTCAACCTCGTTCGTGAGCGTAAGTCCGTGAGTAACCTGGAGTTGGAGTTACGGCGGCGAGATGGCCAGCGCCTTTGCGCGCTTATGGGGGTGAGCCTCATAGAAAACGTTCGCGATCCCGTAATCGAAGGAACCCTCATTGACATTACCGAGCGCAAACAGGCGGAAGAGGCGTTGCGGCGGAGCGAAGAGCGATTCCGGACGCTGGTTGAAAAGAGCTCGGACGCCATCTCATTGGTGGATGGTTCGGGGAAAGTTTTATATTCCAGCCACGCCGTCAGCCCGATTTTTGGTTATTCACTCGAAGAGCGGGTTGGGAAAAACATCTTCGAGTTTCTCCACCCTGAGGAGAGCGCCCAGGTGCTCCACACCTTTCAAAAGCTCCTCGCCCAGCCCTATGGCTCTGTTTCCATCCAGCTCCGCTATCGCCACAAGGATGGTTCGTGGCGCTGGATTGAGGCCCTCGGGACCAACCTGTTGGAGGATCCGAGCGTCGAGGCAGTCGCCATCAACTATCGGGACATTACGGACCGGCGACAGTTGATGGAACAGCTTTTCCTGGCCCAGAAAATGGAGGCGGTGGGGCGGTTGGCCGGCGGCGTGGCGCACGACTTCAATAACCTGCTCACGGCGATTCTCGGCTACAGTGACATGGCGCTTGAGAAATTGCCGCGGGGCAGTGCCCTGAGCCGGTATACCTCTGAAATCAAAAAAGCCGGCGAAAGAGCCGCTTCCCTTACCCGCCAACTCCTGGCCTTCAGCCGCTTGCAAGTGATGGCGCCCCGCGTGCTCGATTTGAACGTCGTCATCGAGGAGATGAGCCGGATGCTGCGGCGGGTGATTGGCGAGGACATTGTGCTGACCACGCTGCCCGGGGCCGGCTTGAAGCGCGTCAAGGTGGACCCCTCGCAGATCGAGCAGGTGATTCTGAATCTTGCGGTCAACGCCCGAGATGCCATGCCGGAAGGCGGCGAGCTGAGGATCGGCACCTCCAGCGTCCAGTTTGCGGAGGATTTTATCGCCGAGGGCGTGCGCGTGCAGTCAGGCTCCTACGTCGCGGTAGAGGTAACCGACTCGGGTTGCGGCATGGATAGCGAGACGCGCGCTCGCGTCTTCGAGCCTTTTTTTACCACCAAGGAAAAAGGCAAGGGAACGGGGTTGGGGCTTTCCACCGTCTACGGAATCGTGAAGCAGAGTGGCGGCTACATCTGGGTCAGCAGCGAGCCGCAACGGGGCACGACGTTCAAAATCTATCTACCCGGCGTGGACGAAGCTCCCACGCCGGCAAGACCTCCGAAGGCTCCGGTGCAGTTGCTTCAAGGCAGTGAAACAATCCTGCTGGTTGAAGACGAAGGCAACGTTCGCGAGCTGCTCTGCCAGATGCTACGCTCGAAAGGCTACGAAGTGCTGGAGGCGGCACAGGGAGAGGAAGCGCTGAGGCTAGGCAAGAGTTGCACCAAGCCAATTCACCTGATCATCACGGATATGGTGATGCCACAAATGAATGGGCGGGAGCTGGCTCGTCGCTTGCGCACGCTTCACCCTGAATCCAAAGTCCTCTGCATGACCGGCTACGCGGGCAACAAGATCGGCTCGACCGACGTCCTGGAAAAGGACGCCGCATTCATTCACAAACCCTTCTCCGCCGAAGCCCTAAGTCAAAAGATCCGCTCCATTCTTGACCAGACATAGCCCGCCGACAAAAATTGGGATCATTCCGCCCATCGGAACGGGAAAGCTTCTTCCCGGGTCCATTGAATTTCAGTGAAGCCCTTCACGTTCAGGCGCCGGTGCTTCGCAGCTTGCGATGAGCGCCCGGCACGTCGCGGCCGGGCACAACATCCACCTGCAACATGGGATCAGCAGCAGGCACCGGGGTTGCGGGCAACCCGAGCTCGCGCCGGACAATGTTCGATCCTTGGGCGATGGCGCTCGCTTTGTAGAATGCAATCTCGCGGTTTGACCCCTGACGGCCGAAGCCGCAATCGCTCGACACAATAAGGCGCTCGGGCGGGATGTATTTCAGCGCTTTGCGAATCTCTGCCGCCACCTCTTCCGGCCGGTCGGCCTGAAGCACGCGATGGCTGACGACACCAACGCAGATTTTCTTTTTGAGATCATGTTTGAACGGCTCGAACCGCTCGAGATCCTTCTGGTTGCGGTCCTTCATTTCGAGCGTCCACACGTCGCCGCGGCATCGCTCCAGATAAATCTCGATGGAGTTGGCATAACTCGTGTCCTCCATCACGCGCTGCATGTTCGGATTGCCCCAGCAGGTGTGAATCCACAGCTCCACGTCGTCAAGCCCCTGTACCTCGCGGTTGAACGCATCGATCATGAACTTCACTTCCTCGTGGTCCTTGCCGTAGGTGTTCGCCATAAAGTGGAACGTGGGCTCCTCGGTCTGGATGCACCGGCAGCCGGCGTCGCGCAAGGCCAACAGCTCCTTATTCATCGCCACCGCCATATCCCAGATCACCTCGCGCTTATCCTTGTATTTTGGCGTGTGGATGTCCAAGAAAAGCGCCATCACCTGGGAGCAGCAGGTGCCGAACTTGACGGGCTTGCGCGTCTTGCCCTGAGCGAGCCGCCATAGCTTGGGATAGCTGAGTGGCCGGTGCTCGATCTTATCGACGACGTGAGGCCAACGCCAGCCCGTGTAGATCTCGTTCAGCAGCGTTCCGGGGGGATAGCACAGCCACGGCGCGGTGGTCTCTTCCGGCTGCAGATAATCCCCTTCCAGGCCGGTCCAGCGCTGTAGTGGATAGTGGTGCCAGGCTCGGCCCGCCAAGTCCTCGTCGACGTGGAAGTCGCCGTGGGTTACGATGTCGAGCCCGGCGCGCTCCTGATCGTTGATCAGCACGGCCAATGCATCCTGAAACTTCTCGCGAAAGCGGACGTCGAGCATGCAGGAATCGAGCGGGCGACCCTCCATGCTCAGGTCGAACCAGCGGGGGCGCGGAAAGGACCCCGTCGTCGTGCTCGGGAGAATCAGATTGGCGGTGGCGGTAAACATGGGTTCCTCCAACGGGTATTATACTCTCGCGCTTAGCCCGAGCCGGATGAGGAGTGAAGCCGCCAGCCGCATCCAGGAAAAGCTATCGGCATTCAGCTTTCGGGAAGAAGACAATTCGCTGCTTGCTGGCCGCTGAATGTCGATCGCTTCCTGTCATTATCGCCGGGAAGGGCGGCGGCACGTCGCCCAAGTCTGAGGAACGAACAACCCGGCGCATAAGTCCTCTTGTCCCGGTATAATGAAAGTGCTACAAAAGTGAATACTTCGACCGCGTGGACGTAAAAATCATTGAGCGTCGGCGGATTTTCGTCCCTCGGATTCTGAAGATGCCTTTTAGCCCCTCCCGCCGGGGCACAGACGGACGCGAAGATGGCAACCCGAGCCAACAAAGATGCGCGCGTGCTAGTGGTGGACGACGAAGCCCACGAACGAGAAGGCTTGGCCACCCTGCTCGAAGGCTGGGGCTATGAAACGGCAACCGCCAGCCAGGGCCTTGAAGCGCTGGAAAAAATCCCCGCCTTCAATCCCGTCGTGGTGATCTGCGATCTTCGGATGCCGGACATGAACGGCATGGATTTGCTCCGCGAGCTTCGCCATTCCCGTCCCCGCCCCAGTTTTATTATGCTCTCCGGCCAGGGAACGATTGAAGAAGCCGTGGAAGCCACCAAGCTCGGCGCATTCGATTTCCTGGAAAAGCCGCTGGACGTGAAAAAGCTTCAGGTGGAGCTACGGAATTGCCTGGAGCGGCGGGTGAACGAGCGCGAGCTGGCCATCGCTCAAAAGCGGCTGCGCGACTATGGAATTCTCGGCCAGCTCGCCGGCCGGTCGAAGAAAATGCAGGCCGTCATGTCGCTGATCGAGCAGGTTGCGCCGTCGAGCGCTTCGGTGTTGATCACCGGAGAGAGCGGGACGGGCAAGGAGCTTGCTGCCCGCACCATTCATGAGCTCAGCCCGCGGCAGATGAATCCCTTTGTTGCCGTCAACTGTGCCGCGATTCCTGAAACGCTGATGGAAAGCGAGATTTTCGGTCACGAGAAGGGCGCATTCACCGGGGCGATGGACCGCCGCGCCGGCTGCTTTGAGCTTGCGGACGGCGGCACGCTGCTCCTGGACGAAATCGGGGAAATGCCGATTCCGACGCAGGCGAAGCTGTTGCGCGTGCTTGAGGATTCCAAAGTGCGGCGGCTGGGGGGCAAAGCGGAAATCGTCACCGACGTGCGCGTGCTCGCCGCCACCAATAAGATTCCCGAGGAAGCGGTGGCCAAGGGGCAGTTGCGCAGCGATCTCTACTTCCGTCTCGACGTGGTGCAAATCGCGATGCCGCCATTGCGCGATCACCTTGAGGACCTTGAAAGCCTCATCGAAATTCTTCTTGAAGACCTTAACCACAAACACCAGAAAAGCGTGAAGCTGGTTGATTCCGAAGTGCTGGACCTGTTCCGCCGCTATACGTGGCCCGGAAACGTGCGGGAGTTGAGAAACACGCTCGAGCGGGCGGCGGTGGTGTGTTCGGGCGAGGTATTGCACAGAACGGATTTGGCGCCGGAATTCGGCCACACCGTTCCCGCCCGGACGGATGGCGACCTGGCGCTCAGGCCCGGGCTCACCGTTGCCGGAGCTGAGCGTCTGCTCATCCGCGAGACGCTGGCCTTCACCAGCAACAACAAGACGCGCGCCGCGGAGATGCTGGGCATCAGCCTGAAGACCCTGCACAACAAGCTGAAGGAATATGAGAATCAGCCTCAAAGTTAAGCTGACGGCGCTCATTTCCCTCCTGGTTCTCGTCGTGGTGCTGGCCAGCACTGCGCTGTATCTGTATACCTTCGTGCGCCGCACTCTGGAAGACCTCCAGCAGGCTGCTTCCTACGTGGGGAACGAGGCCAAGACGCGGGTCATGGACGTGGATGCGGAAACGCGCATTCCGCCCTACATCGATTCGAACGACCTCGACGAAGTCCGGGCCTTCGTGCAGGTCCGGCTCAGCCAGGATGCGGGCTTGCGTTCGCTGATGCAATCGGCCGCTGCCTATTCGAGCTCGATTGATTATGTCGCGATCACCGGCGAAGGGCGTTTTATCCTGGCCCACAACGACCCGAGCCTGATTGGGCAGCCATTGCCTCCCGCTCCGCCTCTTTCTGATTTTCTGAATGCGCGGATTTTCCGCCAGCTCCATATTATTTTCGGGCCTTATCTCGTCTACGAGATTGTGATGCCGCTGGAAATGAGCGGCCGGCCATTTTGTGTCATCCACGTTGGAGTGAACACGATCTTCCTGCGGGCTCAGGTGATGGAGCATATTTCGTCGGCGGTTATCCTGGCGATTCTGGCGGTAGTGCTGGCAACACTTACGGCAGGGTTGCTGTCGTTTCGCCTGCTGAAGCCGCTGGCGGCCATCTCGCAAAGCGTGGACAGCATGACCCGAGGCGAATTTAACGAGCCGGTCAAGATCAAGCGTGAGGATGAATGGGGCATTCTTTCGGGTAAGTTGAATTTGCTGGGCGAACAGCTTCGCGGCGAGAAGGCGGCCTACCTTGCGCTAAAGGAAAACCTGGACCAGTTGTTTGCCAACCTTGTGGACGGTCTTCTGATGTTCGATCATCAGGACCGGCTGGCACTGGCCACGCCTTCGTCCGCCCGCTTTCTCGACCGCCCGGTCGACGATCTTGCAGCGCACCCGGCCAGCGAAGTTTTTGCGGGAGGGGGAGAACTGAACCAGGCGCTGCGTGAAGCTTTTCAAGCACGAAAATCGCTTTCCGGCAAGATGGTTGGAGTCGCCAGGAACTCGGAAACCACGCGGGTGGCGATCACCACCCATTTTGTCATTGACAAAGGGCGCCAGATGGCCAGCCTCGTCATGCTCCGTGACGTGGACACTCGCGCTCAGCTTGAGGATGAGATTGGGCTGACCGCCCGGCTTGCCGCGCTCGGACGGCTCACTTCCGGCGTGGCGCATGAAGTGAAAAATCCGCTGAATGCGATGATCCTTCAGGTAGAAATCCTTAAATCCAAGCTTCTGGGCAATGAGACAGAAGTAAAACCGCAACTTGACATCCTTTCTGAGGAAATCAAGCGCCTTGACCGTGTCGTCAAAACGTTTCTCGATTTTACCCGCCCCATGGAAATTCATCGGACCGAAACGGATATGCCCGCGCTGGTGCGCGAAGTGTTCACCTTGGCCGAGCCCCACGCGCAGCGGCTGAACGTAAGGCTGGTGCTCGAGCCGAACGGAAGCCTTCCGCCGCTCAAAATCGACCGCGACCTGATGAAGCAAGTGCTCTTGAACCTCGTCTTGAATGGCTGCCAGGCGATGCCCGGAGGAGGCGAGCTTCGCGTTCGGCCCCATGCAGGCCCAAGAAGCCTTGACCTCGAAATATGCGACCAAGGCGTGGGTATTCCCGAGGAAGCGCGCCAGAAAATCTTCTCTCTTTACTATTCCACCAAGCCGGGTGGAACAGGGATCGGGCTGGCAATGGCCTTTCGCATTATTCAGCTTCACGACGGCTCGATCGATTTTTCGAGCGAAATTAACCGGGGCACCACCTTCCGAATTTCCCTGCCCGCTTAAAAGAAGATGGCGAAGGATCTCTGTGTCGGATTGACTCTATAGAAACATACGGAGATGCTTCGCTGCGCTCATGACAAGCATTTATAGCTTTTTTCGTGGCCAGTCCGATTCCATTCGAGGAGATTCAGGATGACAGGCTTGAGAAGCGCCATCAGCGTTCTAATCATATCCCTGGTTTTTTTTGCGACGCCGTTGCCCGGCCAGGAAAGGACTCAACCGCTCACGCTCGACCTCATCAGCCATCCCGGCCGGATTGTTCCACCCGGGCCGGCAAATATCCACTGGCGGCCGCATACGGACCAATTCAGTTTCGAATCCTCAAGCGAAGGAGATGCCGCCATCTGGCTTTATGATGCCACCACGGGCACGAAGCACCTGCTGCTGACCCAGGCCGCAGCGGGCTCGCAGGTCGATCTGGATTCTTATCAGTGGTCTCCCGGCGGCGATCGCCTGTTGCTCGAAGGCGGCGGAAACCTATGGCTTTTTGATGTTGGCACCGGCAAGCTTCGCAGCCTCACGCAGGGGGCGGAGCCAAAGGGTGAAGCAACTTTCTCGCCACAAGGCGATCGAGCCGGTTTTGTCGCCAATAATAATTTATTCGTAGTGGATTTGAAAAGCGGCCACATCCGCCGACTCACCTCGGACGGCAGCGCTACCGTGCTCAATGGCGTGCTGGATTGGGTTTACGGCGAAGAGCTGGCATACCGCGAAACGAAGCGGGCTTATGAGTGGTCGCCCGACGGCAAGAAGATCGCTTATCTCCAACTCGATGACGGCCCCGTACCACAATATCCGCTGACCCGGTTCCTCAAAGTCCACGCGAGCATTTTCGAGCAGCGCTTTCCCCAGCCGGGCGACCCGAACCCTGTCGCCACCATGCGCGTGGTTGAGGCCAACGGCAACGGTGGTAACGCCGCCTATACGCTTCGTCACGGCGAGGAATACATTGTGCCAGCGTTCCTGTGGACCCCGGATTCAAAGGCCGTTTGCTTTCTCACCCTGAACCGCGATCAGGCGAGCGAGGTCGTTCACCTCTGGAGTTCCGGGGCGGACCGTCATCCGGTCGTTGAGACAGATCCATATTGGATTAACAACGTTGAGCCGCCACAATTCGTGGCCGGAGGGAAGGAGTTTCTTTGGCTTTCAGAGCGCGATGGATGGAACCACCTCTACCTTTATACGAGCGCGGGCAAGCTTTTGAAGAAGCTGACAACGGGTGACTGGCTGATTGACCATCCCATCTTTGAGGATGTGCCCTCATACCAGGTAGACCAAACCCGGGGCTGGATCTATTTTGAATCCACTGATCCTGACCCGCGCGAGCGGCAGCTTTATCGCGTGCGGTTGGACGGCACAGGTTTCAAGCGCCTTACCCGGCAGCCCGGAACCCATGCACTCACGTTGTCGCCGGACGGCCGTTTTCTGATCGACAACTTTTCCTCCCTCAACGACCCGCCCGAAATCCACCTTCTCCGATCGGATGGAACTTACGTTGCGACGATTGACAAGCCCGCGAATGATCTCGCTGAATACTCGCTGGGCAAGACAGAACTGCGGACCATCAAGGCCGCCGATGGGACGCCGCTCGAAGCACGGCTCCTTGAACCTCCGCATTTCGACCCGCGCCGAAAATACCCGGTGATCGTCGATATTTACGGCGGCCCGGGTTTTCAGATTGTCCTGAACCAGTGGGGAGCGACCTCCTGGCTCGACCAACTTCTTGCTGAGCGCGGCTTCCTGGTGTGGTCGCTCGATAATCGCGGGTCTCACGGCAGAGGGCACGCCTTCGAAACGGTGATCTTCAAGGATATGGGCCAGCACGAGCTCGAAGACCAACTCGCCGGGATCAACTACCTCAAGTCCCTGCCTTACGTGGATCCGGCGCGCATCGGAATCTTCGGCTGGTCCTACGGCGGCTATATGACACTTTATGCCCTTACGCACGCGCCCGATGTTTTCAAATGCGGAGTGGCGGGCGCGCCAGTAACAGACTGGCATTACTATGATTCAATCTACACGGAGCGTTATATGAGGACGCCGGAGGAGGATGCGGAGGGATACAGGAAATCATCGGACGTTCTGGCTGCGGCCAACCTGCACGCCCGGCTGCTGCTCATTCATGGCGTCGCCGATGACAACGTGCACCTTCAAAATACCATTAACTTCATTCAGGCGCTGGTGAAGGCCGGCATTCCATATCAGCTTTATTTGCAGCCCGCTCAGAAGCACGGCTTCACGGAAGAAGCTGCGATCTCTTATAATAACATGAGGATCTTTGAATTCTTCGTGCACGACCTGTAGCCTGACCGTCGGCGAGCGACTGGACCACCTGCCGGGAAGTTCTGTCTCACAAAGAGCGCGCCGGGGGCGCTTCTGACTACTTCACCGGCTTCGCGTATACTGTGGGATACATTCTGAAAGGAGCCTTCAATGCCCGATAAAAGCGATTTAGCGACACGCCAGAAAGCGGCGCTGGCAACCCCCACGGACCTGGGAGCTGATGCCTCCAGGAATATCTCGGGAGCGCTCAGCAAGCTCCTGGCAGACATCTTTGCTCTTTATGTGAAAACCAAGAACTTCCACTGGCACATGAGCGGGCGACACTTCCGCGACTATCATCTTTTGCTCGATGAACATGCTGACCAGATCTTCGCCATGACGGACCCCGTCGCCGAGCGAGCGCGCAAAATCGGCGGTACAACCATCCACTCCATCGGCCACATTGCGCGGCTTCAGCGCCTCTCCGACAACGACGCTGAATACGTCGATCCTCTCGATATGCTCAGCGAGCTCCGCGAAGATAATAAGGCTTTGCTCGCGAGTATGCGCGAGACTCACAATTTGTGTGACGATGAAAACGACGTGGCGACCGCAAGCCTTCTTGAGAACTGGATCGACGAAACCGAACGCCGTATCTGGTTCCTTTTCGAAACTACCCGGAAGGGTGAATGAGCAATGGCGAATTTCTTCACACCTTCTCAACCTCGGGCGCGTAGAGGCGGCTAACGTTGCGCATTCACAAAGAGTTTCCGCTGGCAGGTTTCATCACGCCCAAGCCGCGCAGCCATCTCTCGGCGAGCTGTGGCCACCGCGTGACCGGGTTTTGCGTGGGTCGCAGACCATATCCATGACCTCCCTTGGCATAGAGGTGCATCTCAACGGGGACCCCGGCACTTTTTAATGCCAGGTAATAATAAATGCTATTCGCGACTCCAACCGGATCGTCCTCGGCCTGCACCAGGAACGTAGGCGGGGCGTTGGGGGTGACCTTTAATTCCGGAGCAAGCACATATTGGCCCTCTCTTCTAACCGCCAAATAAGCCGGATAAATCAGTAATGCGAAGTCGGGCCTCGAACTCGCTCGGCCAGCGGCATCCGGCGGTTTGTACGCGCGCTGCTCGAAGTCGTTGCTGACGAGCGCGGCAAGATCGCCCCCGGCCGAAAACCCGATCACACCAATACGGTCTGGCCGGAGGTGCCATTCTTTGGCGTGAAAGCGAGCTAGCCGTACGGCCCGCTGCGCATCCTCAAGGGGCGCCTGGTATCGAGGAACTCCGGGACGGGGCGGCACGCGGTATTTCAGCAGTATGGCGGTTATGCCGATGGTGTTAAGCCATTTACAGACTTCTGTGCCTTCGAGGTCCAGCGCGAGTATCCGATAGCCGCCACCCGGAAATACAACCACGGCGGCCCCCGTGTTTTTATCTGGAGGCGGCTTGTAAAGAGTGATGGTGGGATCCGAGATGTTCGTAAGCCGGATCACCCGCTTGCCGGCGACCAAGGCGTCTTGGGGCCGCGTGGTGTCGCGCTCCGGTCCTGGACGGGTCTTCTCACCGGGGGCGCCCTGCGGCCACAGCCTAATCGTAAGATGTCCG
>JASHTR010000242.1 GCA_030040455.1 Terriglobia bacterium
AACAACTCACCTCCATCCCCATCGCCACCGGCGAGCGCATGTATACGCGCTGGGGTTTTAAAAAACTCTTCGAACAGGGCGCCGCGGACATCATTCAGCCCGACCTTAGCCACGCGGGCGGAATCTGGGAGGCGAGGAAAATTGCCGCCATGGCAGAGGCCTACGACGTGGCGGTTGCGCCCCATTGCCCCCTGGGGCCTATCGCTTACGCCTCGTCGCTTCAACTGGATTTTTGCACTCCGAATGTCTTTATTCAGGAAACCAGCCTGGGAATGCACTATAACCAGGGGGCTGACCTTGCCGATTACCTGCTGAATCCCGGCGTTTTCTCCTTTGACGATGGTTACATCAAGCCTCCGGAAGGCGCGGGCCTGGGCATCGAATTGAACGAGGCAAAAATCAGGGAAAAATCCGCTACGGGACATAATTGGAAAAGCCCAGTCTGGCGCAACGCCGATGGCTCACTGGCGGAATGGTAAGCCGCAAGCAACTCCTGCACCGTTTTCCATCGGAAGGTTTTGAGTTTTCGTTTTTTTAGCAAATCTTTCGAAGGGGTTTCATTCCGAGCGTAGCGAAGAATCCCGGTATCTCGCTCGCCTTTACCAATACAGGAATTCTTCCTTCGCTACCGCTCAGGATCGCTTCTCTGCTCATCCTCGTGCGACGCTATTGACTCTGGGCGATAACTCTGCCATTTTTACCAGTCACACGCCGGACGCGGCGGATAACGGACATTCGCGCTGAGAGGAGGATGGGACCATGGCCGACTACAAGTTTGGGCGACGGGACTTTCTGAAGGCAAGCGGGGCGTCCGCACTAGGTGCGACTGCGGCGTTCGCGGGCGAGCCAGGGACAGCCCAGGAGCCGGCTGCCTCCATGTTGCCTGATGAGAAGCCGTTTCCGCAGCTCGCGATGATCACTGAGTACTCGCCACAAAAACTGGCCTTTGCCGCAACTGCAGGGTATCAGGGCGTCGTGGTTAAAGTGGGCCGTTCGTTTAATTCCGAACTTTCGGACTCGCAGATTGACCAGATTCTATCGTCAGCGCGTGAGGCTCGCATCCGCATTATCAGCATCGAGTGCATGGACCCCAACCACATTGCCAGCGATCCCGGCGAGCGCCGGAAGGCAAATGCCGACTTCATCCGGGACCTTGAGTTCGGGCATCGTCTTGGGTGCAAGTTTGTGGGCACGTTCAGCGGCGCGACGGAAGGCGCTTCCATGGAAGATCAGGCAAAGGCGCTGGCCGAGGTGTTCAACGAGAAGTACCTGCCAGTCTGCGAGAAGCTCGACATGAACATGGGGTGGGAGAACTATCCTTGTCCCGTGAACTTCGCTACCGTACCCGCCGCCTGGGAAGCGGTTTTTTCCCAGGTTCCAAGCCATCGTTTCGGTCTTGAATTTGATCCTTCGCATTTAGTCCGCCAATATATCGATTATTTCGAAGTGGCTTGGAATTTCAAGGATAGAATCCTGGGTGTACACGCCAAAGATACCGAGATCATTGAGCCAGTTTTGCAGAAGGTAGGAATTCACGGTCAGGGGTGGTGGCGCTACCGGATTCCGGGGCAGGGCTTGATTGACTGGCCGCGATTTATTACAGTTCTTCTTCAGGTGCGTTTTGGCGGAGGAATTGCCGTAGAGCACGAAGACCAGTTTTGGGACGAGCCGGCGCACAATAGCGCGACCGAGTTCCCCCAGGCTCGCAAAGACGGCTTTATTCTCGCTCACCGGTTCCTGAGCATGTATCTGCCGGGACGCCTGAGCTGAGAAGCCTTGTGGAGCTTGGCCATCCCACGCAAGCGGCAATCCCCGCCAGCGTGATGTCGAACCGGGATTCCCCCTATGCGGGAGTAACCGCACTCCAAGTGAGGATAATTGTGATGAGTGAAACCACGGCTCTTCTGCACGCGCTTGCGAATTCTCAATGTGTCGATTTGAGCCAGTCGCTCGAAGAACACATGCCGCATTACCCGACCCATTCGAAATTTAACCACACGCTTTGGAATTCCTATTGGCATGGCGACCGGGCGCTGACTTATCAGTTGCTGATGAACGAGCATTCAGGCACTCACGTAGATGCGCCCGCCCATTTTATCAGCGATGCCAAGCCTGACCGTCATGTGACCATCGACCAGGTTCCTGTGCGCCGCCTCATCGGCCGCGGAGTACGCCTCGACTGCCGGAAGTTTCAGGCGGGCGACTACGTCCCCCGGAAAACCATTGAAGATTGGGAAGCAAGCCACGTATCGATTGAGCCCGGAGACATTGTGCTCTTCAACTTCGGATGGTCTGAGCGGTGGGCGCTCAGGCCTGGCCATGCGGGCTACGTGGAGAATTGGCCGGGCGTGAGCATGGAGGCTGCCGAATATCTATTCAACAAGCCGGTTACTGCCATCGGGGTGGATACACTTTCCCCGGATCATCCGGTAGCGCTGGCGAGTCATCCCATCCATCCTGTGGCGCTTGAAAAGCAGGTGCTCCTGATCGAGAACCTCTGCCATCTTGACATGCTTCCGGACGTCTTTGTATTTCTTGCTCTACCCCTCAAGATTCGCGGCGGCTCCGGCTCACCCCTCCGTGCAGTCGCCCTTTTTTAGCAGTTGTTCATGTCGCTTTGCGACGCCCGCAAAGCATGAAAATGGCGTCCAAGCAGGGACGCACAGGGTTTCGCGCTCCTGAAACTCTGCTACCAGCTTTTAGCGGGATGTTGAAAAACGACTTCCGCTCCCCCCATAATGGTGTTGGGAATCATCATTTTCCGGACGGGAATTTATGGGACTGTTGCATCGCTTTCTGGGGTTAGATAGGGAGCACTGGTTTATCTGCTACAACTGTCTCGGAGTGAGCGATCACGACGAGATGAAGTCTATTTTCCATTCTGAAGCACCCAAGGTCTACGTTCTGGGCCGGCCGTGGCAGAAGTGCCCGCGCTGCGGCAGCACTAATACCAAGTCGTTTGCAGAGCTCAAGGCAGAGGGGCACGATTCCGCCCTCTGGGGTCTTGAACGCACGGTCAAGAAAAATCCACGCCGCCTGTTTGAGGTGGCTGGCCCCGGCTAGCGCCGGCAAAAAAATTACCTCGAGCCCGCGGGTTATATAATGACAGGCCTTATGAATTGCCCGCATCATCGGGCTTTCCTTTTTGCTTCTTTCTCCATTCCTCAATCGCTGCGAGTTTTTTCTTTAGCGTCTCTTCGAAGCCCTGGTCCGTCGGCTTGTAGAAGTGCCGGCCCTTTAAGTTCTCCGGCAGGCATTGCATGTTGGTGAGGTGATCCGGCGCGTTGTGCGCGTACTGGTAGCCTTTGCCGTAGCCAAAACTTGCCATAACACCTGTTACCGGGTTGCGCAAGTGGAGGGGCACCGGCTCTGCCAGGCTTTTTTGCGCGTCTTCTTTCACTTCCCCATAACCGGCATAAAGGGCATTCGACTTCGGAGCGAGCGCCAGATAGACGGCGGCTTCTGCCAGCGCCAGGTCGCCTTCCGGCATTCCCACGAAATCAACCGCTTGCATGGCGGCAATGGCCAGGCTCAACGCGCGCGGGTCCGCAAGGCCAATATCCTCCGAAGCCATCCGGACGAGCCGCCGGGCGACATGGAGCGGATCTTCACCTGCTTCAAGCATCCGCGCCAGCCAATAGAGCGCAGCATCCGGGTCGGAGTTGCGGACTGACTTATGAAGCGCGGAAATCAGGTTGAAATGCTCCTCGCCCGACTTGTCATAGAGCAGCATTTTGCGTTGGATCGCGTCTTCGATGACAGCATCCGTAACCACGACTCGCCCCTCGCCATCCCGTTCGGCTGCGGCCACGGCGGCCTCCAGCGTGTTATAGGCGGCGCGCGCGTCGCCGTTGGCAAAGACGGTGATCTGGCGCAGTTGTTCTTCCGAAACAATCACCCGTTCGCGGCCAAGCCCTCTTTTCGGGTCTTGCAAAGCGCGCCGAAGGAGGGTTTCCACTTCGTCCGTTGAAAGGGGCGAGAGCAGGTAGACCTTCACACGGGAGAGCAGAGCGGAGGTGACTTCAAAGGAAGGATTTTCAGTTGTTGCCCCAATCAAGGTAATGTCACCGCGTTCTACGTAGGGCAGAAAGGCATCCTGTTGCGCCTTGTTGAATCGATGGATCTCATCAATGAAAAGAATCGTGCGGTGACCGTATTGTCTCGCCTTCTCCGCCGTGGCCATCACTTCGCGAATCTCGCGAATGCCGGAGAGGACGGCGCTGAACTTCATAAACTCGCTGTGCGTCCGGTGCGCGACAACCGTGGCGAGAGTCGTTTTTCCCGAGCCGGGCGGTCCCCACAGAATCATCGAGGCCACGTCATCCTGCTCAATCCGCCGCCGAAGGGGTTTCCCCGGGCCGAGCAAATGGAGCTGCCCCACAAACTCTTCCAATGTTCGGGGACGCATCCGGTCGGCGAGAGGGCGGGGGCCCGATTCTTCAGCAAATCGTGGAGATGTCTCGAAGAGGCTCATCAATCAGTAGGGGAACCCGCGCTGTCGCGCAGCTTCATAAAAGAGAATGGCGGCGGCGGCGGCCGCATTGATAGAATCGATTCCCGCCCGGACCGGAATGGCCGTCGCATAGTATGACCTCTCAAGAATGTCCTTTTCAAGGCCACTGCCTTCGCGCCCAATCAACAGGGCGGTGGGGCCTCGCATATCCACGGCTGTTACCGAAGTAAGCGCCTGGCGATGCGCGGCAATGATGCGGATGCCCGCTGCCTGGAGCAGGTGAAACAGCGCGTCAGGTTTCAGTCCTGGAAACACAGGCAGCCGAAAGATCGATCCGCCCGAGGACCGTACCACCTTGGGATTTGATGGGCTCGCGGTGGATTTCAAAGTGATGACGGCGCTTCCGCCCAGCGCCTCCGCGCTGCGGAGGATGGCACCGAGATTGCCGGGATCCTGCAAGCCACAAGCAACTGCGAGAAGCACGTTGGGAATCGCGAGGATGGTTTGAAGCTGCGGGCGCTCGATCTCCACTAATGCGGCAATGCCCTGCGGGCTCGCTGTCTGCGCCACTTGGCCGAACAGGCGGTCTGGAACTTGAGCGACCTCAGCTTCCGCCGGGAGTTTTTCCAATAGGTCCGCAAACCTCTCAATTGCCGTGCGAGCCACAAGCACGCTTCGAACCTGGCTAGTACAGAGCGGAGGAGCAGTACGTCCGGCGCATAAAGCTTCTCCTATGCCAAGCGACCCTTCCACGGCAATCCAGCCTTCGCGCGTGGCGCCCTCTTTCAATGCATGTCGGAAGACCTTAACGAGAGAGTTCGTGGGGCTTACGATCTCACGAATTGTTCTGCTGTCGCGCATCGCCGTGCCCTGACGCAAAGCGCGTGTAACTGCTCCTGGAACGCTCTGCGAAGATTGGATTCAGGATTCTCCCGGTGTCTAACAAAGGATATGAGACATGCCCAACCCCAGGGAAAGAGCATAAAAAGTAAGGAGTCTACCACTCTCCCGCCACAGCGGAAGAAGGGGAACCGCCCTTCGCCCCCACTCAGGGAAAACTCCGCGATGGGCGAGCGATTCTTTTCATGCTTTGCGGGCTTTACCCGGCGACGTGCCGGACCGGCGCGTCAATTCGGCTTCCAGCCGCTCGAGAAACTTGCGCACTTCGGCTGGGGAATCTACGCGGTAGCGGGCGTGAGTGCAGGAGTTATAGCCCACGTGAATTGTGAGTCCTCGGTGGAGGACAGCAAAAGCCGCCTCATCCGTTGAGTCATCTCCGACGTAGACAACCAGTGTACCGGCGGGAACCCCGACCGCAAGACTCTCGACGGTGGCCCCTTTACCCTTCAGCTCCGCTGGCAGAAATTCCCGAACCTTCTTGCCCCTGAGTATCCAAAGATGCTGTCCGGAGAATTTGAGAGCTTTCGGGGCAGCCGCGCGCGCCAGGCGCGCATCGCGGGGCGAAGCTTCACGAAAATGTAGAACGAAGCTGGCGCGCTTATCTTCAATCCAGACTCCCTTCAGCCCTCTGACGTTTTTGGTGAGGAGCTTCCGCGCGCGAAGGAGCTCCTTGCTCGCTTCGCGGCTCAAGCGCTTATCGGCTCCGTCTTCCCAGCCGTGTAGGCCCCAATACCGCGCCCTCTGGAGGCTCACGCGCCGCCGCAGGTCCGCCCTGCGCCGCCCACTGATAAAGACAAGTGAAATTCGTGGATTGCTGGCCAGATGCGAGAGCAATCGCTGCGTAGAATGATCCAGACGAACGTCTTCTGGCTTCGGCTTAAAGTCCACCAGCGTGCCATCAAAATCCAGCAACAAAAGCACGCGGTTTGCCTTGCGGATACGCCGGGCAGCGCCTCGCCAGGCATCAAAGAGCGGGCGGGGACCCTTTCCTGCCTTCCTTTGCATCTGCCGTTTTCGTGCCACCTCACGGAACGCGGATGGTTTCCTGTTTTTCGATGCGGATCTCAGAGAGTTCGCTGATCAGGCTCGCCGCCCACCGATAGATGTTCTGGTCTCTTATCATGCGCCGCATACGCTGCATTCGCGCGCTTCGTTCTTCTGGGTCCATCTCGAGGGCATAATAGATCGCGCTCGCCAGTTGCTCCGTATCGTAAGGATTCACAATGAGGGCATCCCGCAGCTCGCGGGAGGCGCCGGTGAAACGGCTCAGGACGAGCGTGCCTTGTTCATCGTCGCGGGCGGCCACGAACTCTTTGGCGACCAGATTCATTCCATCATGCAGCGAAGTCACCAGGCAAAGATCCGCCGCGCGATAGTAGCGCTCAATTTCCCTGTGGCTATGGTGCCGGCTCAGGAAAACGATGGGCTTCCAGTTTGCAGTCTGAAATCTCCAATTGATTCGGTCGGCCTCGGCCTCCACGTCTGCCAGCAGGTCGTGGTAGCGCTTGATGTGCGTCCGGCTGGGTGCCCCAATCTCCACAAACGTGAATTTCGTCTTATAACCGGGGTATTTCTCCATGAAGCGCTCGATGCCCCGGAAACGCTCCAGGATTCCCTTGGTGTAATCCACGCGGTCAACGCCAATGCCCATAAAGGCGGCTTCAACACCAAGCTCTCGCAGCAGTGCCCGCCGCTCGAGATAAACGGCGCCGTTCGCGGGAGCCGAAGGCGACTCCGCCTTCTCATGGAAATCCACGCTGATCGGAAACGGGCGCACCAGCGTCCGGTGTCCACGGCGGTTTACGGCGAAGCGCTCCCAGTCGGTGCGCGATTCGAGCGCACGATCGACGGTCTCGAGAAAGTTATTACAATGGGACTGGATGTGAAATCCGATGAGGTCGGCACCCAGCAATCCTTCCAGAAGCTCCCGCTGCCAGGGACAGATGCCGAACGCCTCGGCGTTGGGCCAGGGAATGTGCCAGAAGATGGCGACACGGCAAGAAGGGCGCTGGTCCTTGATCAGCCGGGGCAGCAGCGCAAAGTGGTAATCCTGGATCAGCAGCATCGGCTGCTCTGCGTCTTTCATCTCCTCGAGAACGGCGTCAGCAAATTTCTGATTGACGACTCGATAAAAGGCCCAGTCTTCAGCGCGGAAGGTGGGGCGCGTGTGGGCGATGTGGCAGAGAGGCCACAGCCCTTCGTTGGCGAAGCCGTAGTAATAGCCTTCAATTTCTTCTTTGCTCAGCCAGACGCGCCGCAGCGTGTAATGCGGGTCTTCGGGAGGAACGCGAAGGCGGTCGCGCCCGTCAACCGTTTCGCGGTCCGCATCGCCACCCCCATGCGCGATCCACGTTCCGTCGGTCGCGCGGAGAATCGGCTCGAGAGCAGTCACCAGGCCGCTGGCAGGAACCATGTACACAATTTCCTTCCCTTGATGAAGGTGCTCGTAAGGTTCCCGATTGGAAACGGCAAACAACCGATTATCTTCCAGCTTGGTCTCAACGAAAACGCGCAGCCGCTCGGAAGTCCAAAGAGATTCGGCAGTGGCTCGAAGGCGAGCTTCCTCTTCCGCGGCGGCCTGGGCTGCCGCCAGGCTCCGCGCCAGGTGGTTTGCCTCGCGCGCCAGCGGCTTGAACATGTCTCCCTCGGGAAGCGGAGGATGCGAGGAGGCCCGGCCCTCGCGCATATCCTGCATCCACTCCGCCATTTTGGTGATGCGGCCGATCATCATCCAGCGGATCACGAGCAAGGTAATCATGGCGATAATCAGCATCTCAACGAGGATGCGTATAAACGTCTGCCGCCACATGGACGCGCTCTGCGCATCGATGGTGCTTGCATCGACGAAGACAGCCAGCACGCCATCTATCTTTTGATCCTGGTGCAAAGGGAGAGCGTAGGCGTAGGTCAGCTTATGGCTCAGCGTGAGAAATTGGCCTGAACCGTGATCTTTAGCAATCGCCTGGTCCACCGCTGCCGGGACGGTCTTCAGCGTCTGAACGACTCCCGAGTCGGTGGCCAGCAATTTCCCGCGATCGTCGTAAACCACCACTCCTGCCAGGTCGGCCCGATTGCCATAGCCTGCAACCATCCGTTGAAGATACCGGTGCGATCGTATCTCCGTGAGAGGCTCGACGCTGACGCTCATGCTCTCCGCGAGCACCTCCGAGCGCTTTGCGACTTCCTGCTTCAGGGCGCGCTTCTCCGCCCTTACCTGGTAGATGGCGAAAAGGTAGGAAACAACCGCAATACCTGCGATCAGCGAAATAATCAGGAAGAGCCGGATGCGCATATCTTAATATTACAACGCGACGTCTTTATTGCGCGCACCAGCCGCCGTCAATGAGGATGTCGGTCCCGGTGATGAAGCCCGCCGCTTCCGAGCAAAGATAAAGCGCGAGCGCGCCGACCTCTTCCACTTTCCCCCAGCGTCCCACCGGGATGCGCGAAGTGAATTGCTCGCGGATCTCAGGATTGCTCAGAAGAGGAACGTTCATCTCGGTCGCAAACGGCCCCGGGCTGATGCCGTTGACCGTGATGTCTTCTCTCGCAACCTCAAGAGCCAGAGCCCGCGTCAACCCCAGCAAACCCGCCTTGCTGGCCGCATAGGCCGTCCGGTTCGGCAGCGCGACGTGGCTCATTGTGGAGGTGATGTTGATAATCCGGCCATACCCGTGACCCTTCATGAAAGGTAGAAAAGCGCGACAGAGTAGAAAAGGCGCCACAAGGTTGGTGTCGATAACGCGCCTCCAGTCTGCCGGCGCGAAATCCGTCGTAGGGTTCCGCACGTTTACGCCAGCATTGTTTACAAGGATGTGCACCTTGCTCCATCGGGCCGTAACGGCAGTTGCAAGGCGCTCGACCTGTTCTTCTTTGGAAATATCGGCCGGAAACACTTCCGCCGCTCCGTCGCCTCCCCTTATTTCCTCCGCCGTCTGCTCGAGTTGAGGGGAGCTTCTCGCCACGAGCGCAATCTGCGCTCCGGCCTGGGC
>JASHTR010000243.1 GCA_030040455.1 Terriglobia bacterium
CTCGCCGCCGCCTGGAGGATTGGCTCGCAGTTGAGGCTGGGACCGGAAACCACCAGCGGCTTTCTGGCATTCCGAAGCGCTTCCGCAATGCGTCCGGCAAGAGCTTGCGCCTCTTTGGGAAGTCCTGGAACGTCAGGGGCACCGGCATCCAGCGCGTGGGCCACAGCGAATCCGAGCCGGGCGATTTCCACGGGCGCCGCGCGGTAGGTCTCCCGAGCCACGTCGTCCAGCTTTGTGGCATGAGGCGCCGCGATGAAGAATGGTCCTTTTTCTTCCTGGACGGCCTCGCGCACCGCGTGGTCCAGCCACAAGGGAATATGTAATTTCTCGACCGCCTCGAAGGGCTGCTGCCGGACCGATTGCCGGAGCGATAGCGCCATTCTTGGAGCGGTCTGGGTAACGTCTTCGCCCAAAATCAACACGGCGTCAGAAAGCTCTATATCCCTGAGCGATGGCGTCCGCGCCGGTCCGGTCCGCAAAACCTTCAACAGGGTCGAGGTAAGGCGATGTTCGTTCGGAGCGACGCCGGAGAAAAAGCGCTCCGGCCCCACCAGCGTGCGCAAGGCGAAGTTCCCTTCCAACGAGGCTCGTGGCGAGCCGATCCCAATGGTTTTCCCTGAAGCCAAAATGGGTTTCAGATATTCAAGGACAGTGGTTTTGGAAACGGGCCGGAGCTCGCCGTCCTTGCGTAGAAGCGGCTGGCGCACCCGCTTTTCACTGTTTACGAATTCATAGCCGAACCGCCCGCGGTCGCAGAGAAAATAGCCATTCACTTCGCCGTTATAGCGGTTCACAATGCGGCGCAACAACCCGTAGCGCTCGCCGGGCGACGTATTACAGCCGAGTCCGCAGTGGACACAAACGGAGGGCGACAACTGCAGGTCCCATTTGCGGGTGTAGTGCTTCTTGAGAGTTTTATCGGTAAAAACACCCGTCGGGCAAATCTCCACCAGGTTGCCTGCGAATTCGCTCTCCAGCGCTCCATCCTCAGCCCGCCCGAAATAGACCAGGTTCCTCATCATAAACTGGTCGAAGTCGCGGCCGCCGGCATATTCGCGATAGTAGCGCACACAGCGATAGCACTGGATGCACCGATTCATCTCGTGATTGATGAACGGGCCGAGATTCTGGTTGCGGAAAGTACGCTTGTTGAACCGGTAGCGGCGATAATCATGCCCGGTCATCACCGTCATATCCTGCAGGTGGCATTCGCCTCCTTCATCGCACACCGGGCAATCGTGCGGGTGATTCTGCATCAGGCCCTCAATGACGGACGCGCGAAACGCCACGGCTTCGGGATCATCGACCGAGACGCGGATATTTTCAACCGCCGGCGTCATGCAGGCCATCACAATTTTGCCGTGCGGGTCATTCTCATCCTTGTATTGCTTCACCGCGCACTGCCGGCAAGCCCCTACCGAGCCGAGGGCGGGATGCCAGCAAAAATAGGGAAGATCAAAGCCCAGCGTCAAGCACGCCTGGAGCATGCTCTGGTCCGGGCGGACGTCGAAAGGGCGATGGTTCACAAAAACTTTCGTCATGACGCTCTCCAGGGGCAGCGCTTTTCGGTGATGTGGCGGTTAAAGTCGTCGCGGAAATATTTCAGAGCGCTTTGCAAGGGCTCAACCGCCCCGGGCGCCAGGGCGCAGAACGTATTTCCGGGAGCGCAAAAGTTGCAGATGAATGCCAGGTGCTCAAGGTCGGCAGCCTGCCCCTGCCCTTCTTCGAGGGCGTTCAGCGCCTTTTCCGCCCAGCTCAACCCGCTCCAGCAAGGGGTACACCAGCCGCAGGATTCCTGCGCGAAAAAGTGCTCGAGATTCCATACCATCCCCACCGGGCACGTCTGGTCATCCAGGATAATCATGGTGCCTGTGCCCATGCGGCTTCCCACCTTCGCCACTTCCGTGAAGTCCATTTTTACGTCCAGGTGGTCTTCCACCAGAAAATCGGTTGAGGCTCCGCCCGGCAGCAGGCCGCGGAACCGCACGCCATCCTGCATCCCACCGGCGTGCACTTCAAGAATCTCGCGGATGGTGGTCCCCATGGGAAGCTCCCACAGGCCGGGACGCTTCACTTTGCCACTCACGCCGTAAATTTTTGTTCCCGCGTCCTGGGTATAGCTCAGGCTCTTGAACCACTCGGCGCCATTCCTGACGATGTGAGGGACGTTCGAAAGCGTCTCCACGTTCTGCACGATGGTGGGCTTGCCAAAAAGGCCGGAAACCTGCGGAAACGGCGGCTTTGTTCGCGGATTTGCGCGTTTGCCTTCAAGAGCATTCAGCAGGCCCGTTTCTTCGCCGCACATATACCGGCCACCGCTCATGTGCACAATCATCTCCAGGCTATAAGAGGAGCCCAGGATGTTCTTGCCGAGATAATTTTTTTCATAGGCTTCGGCGATGGCGCGCCGGAGCATCTCTTCGGAACGGAAGTATTCTCCGCGAATGAAAATGTAAGCAACATCCGCCTGAATCGCATAGCCCGCCACGACCATGCCTTCGACGAGCTGATGGGGATCGCCCTCCATCAGCAGGCGATCCTTGAAGGTTCCCGGCTCCATCTCGTCGGCGTTGGCGACTAGGTATTTCGGCCGCGGCGCATCCGCGTTCATCGGCACAAAACTCCACTTCATGCCGGTAGGAAAGCCCGCGCCACCCCGTCCGCGGAGATTGGACTTCTTCACCTCCTCAACCACTTCTGTCGGGGACATGCCCAGGGCTTTGCGCAACCCCTGGTAGCCCCCGGTCTGCTCATAGGCGTTCAAATCCACGTAGGAGAGGTCCTGCCGGATATTTTTAGTTAAAACCTTTTCCATAAACTTATTGAGCCATTGAATGATTGAGCCATTGTGCCGTTGGCTCATTGCGTCATTAAATCAATGGCCGGATGATGCAATGAAAAAATTACTTGTATTTCTCGAGCACGCCGTCGAGCTTCTGCGGATCCACGTCATGATGGAGGTCCGCATCCACCATGATGGTCGGAGCGTGATCGCAAGCACCCAGGCAAACGATGGGCAGCAGCGTGAAACGCCCGTCCGCCGTGGTCTCGCCCATCTGGATGCCCAGCCGGCTCGTGAGCTCCCGGCGCAACCGGTCGTAACCCATGATCCAGCAGCTTACGCTGTCACAGACCATCACCACATGACGTCCGACCGGTCTCCGGAAAATCAGGTTGTAGAACGTCGCCACGCCATCAAGCTCGTCGGCGCTCATTTCAAGCAACTCAGCGATGTCCTTGAGGCATTCGTCCGAGACCCATCCGCGATGCTTTTGGACGATCCTCATCGCATCAATCGAGACCGCCTGCTTGTTGGGATAATGCGCAAACTCGGCCTCGATTTCCCGACGTTCTTCAGGGCTCAGCACGGTAACTCCTTAGGTCTACAGTTCGAGGTCCGGAGTCTGAGGTCTGGAGTCCGTAGTAGGACTCCGAACACCGGACCCCAGACTCCGGACTCCGGACCATTTCATCGGTCAATATCCGCCAGCACAAAATCAATACTGCCCAGGATCGCGAGAAGATCGGAGACCAGCAACCCCCGGCAAAGGTTGGGGAGAGTTTGCATGTGATTGAACGAAGGCGCCCGGATGCGCGTTCGGTAAGAAACCGTGCTGCCATCGCTCACCAGGTAATATCCGTTATTTCCCTTGGTTGCCTCAATCGCTCCCAGCGCTTCGCCCGGCGGCATCACCGGCCCCCAGCTCACGCCCAGAAAGTGCGTGATCAGCGTCTCGATATCGTGCATGGTGCCCGGCTCTTTGACGGGAGGCGCGCTCAGGGGCTCGAGTGATTTATACGGGCCCTCGGGCATGTTTTTCACACATTGTTCAATGATGCGCAGGCTTTGGCGCATCTCCTCGACGCGCACCACCGCGCGGTCGTAGCAATCGCCGTGCGTGGCGGTGGGGATATCAAACTGATAGTTCTCGTATCCGGAGTAGGGCTGCTTCTTCCTAAAATCCCACTCAAAGCCGCAGGCGCGAAGGTTCGGCCCGGTCACGCCCCACTCAATCGCCTCGTCCAGCGAGTACGCCCCCACTCCCACTGTCCGCGCCTTAAAAATGCGGTTGCGCATGATCGTCTTGTCGTATTCCACGAGGCGAGGCGGAAAGTAGGACAGGAAGTCTTTGAACATCGTATCCCAGCCCTTGGGAAGATCCTGCGCCACCCCGCCGATCCGAAACCAGTTCGGATGCATGCGCGCGCCGCAAATGGCTTCAATAATGCCAAACGCCCGCTCGCGGTCGTTGAATGTGTAAAAGACGGGAGAAAGCTGCCCAATGTCCTGGGCAAACGTGCCGTACCACACCAGGTGGCTGATAATGCGGAACAATTCCGCCAGCATCACCCGGATCACCTGCGCGCGTGGAGGAACCTTAATCCTGCCGAGCTTCTCAACCGCTACCAGGTAGGCGAGGTTGTTCATCACCCCGCCTAGATAATCGATCCGGTCCGTATAAGGAATGTAAGTGTGCCAGCTCTGGCGCTCGCCCATCTTCTCCGCGCCACGATGATGGAAGCCGATCTCCGGAACGCAATCCACGATCTCCTCGCCGTCGAGCTGAAGGACAATGCGAAGCACGCCGTGCGTTCCCGGATGCTGTGGTCCAATGTTCATGAAGATGAAATCCGTATCTTCGCTTTGCCGCTTCATGCCCCACTCTTCCGGCTTGAAGCGCAACAGTTCCTGTTCCTCGTCCTCTTTTTCCTCGGGCAATTGATACGGTCCCATCTCCGTCGCCCGCGCGGGATGATCCTTGCGGAGCGGATGCCCCTTCCAGCTTCGCGGCATCAGAATCCGCGCGAGGTGCGGGTGGCCGTCAAAAACGATGCCGAACATGTCCCAGACTTCCCGCTCATACCAGTTGGCGCAAGGCCACACGTCCGTGATGGTCGGAACGCGCGCCTCGTCCAGCTTCAGTGGAACTTTGATGCGGAGATATTCATTGCGGCCGTAGGAGAGAAGGTGATAGACCACTGTGAAATCGCTTGCCGGTTGTCCGTCGCGGTGGGTGCGGACGCGCTCGTCGATCGCCGTAACGTCGTAGAGAACCCGGTAGGGATCCGGCACCCCGGTCTTCAGGTACCGCATCATCTCATTAACCTTGTCTCGCGTAGTCCAAAAAGTGGGGATCTCGTCTTGAACGGGTTGCGACGTCACTGCTTCAACGCCGAATTTTTCCTGGAGATTGCTCAGAATAGTGGCAGTTTCAATCATTTAGGAAGAGTTGCGAGTCAAAAGTCGAAAGTTACGCCCGTTCGACCTTCAACCTTATGACTTTCGACTTTTTACCTCACACGGAGTCCGGTGTTCTTAATAAGGTGGCTTTCTGTCGTTCGGCTTGCTTCAAGTCACGGTCAGCCGGAAGCGGCATTTTCTCGACGCCCTGCGGGCCCACCACCCAGCTCAGCGGCCGCTTTTCATTCCCCACCACATTCTGCAAAAGCGTCAGACCGTGCTCGAAAGCGTCCGGCCGGGGCGGACAACCTGGCACGTAAACATCCACAGGAAGAAATTTGTCCACGCCTTGCACGACGCTATAAATGTCGTACATGCCACCGGAGTTGGCGCACGATCCCATCG
>JASHTR010000244.1 GCA_030040455.1 Terriglobia bacterium
CGGTGACGGCTCTTCCGTGATTTATCATTGCGGGGGGCGTCAGTAACCCGGCAGATGTCCCCAGAACCCATCTTCCTTTTTTCGTGATGCCAATGGGCACAACCTCGTATCGGGCGCGGTCGAGGGCCGACATCACCGAAGCCGCCGATTCGAGCGAGACTTCATGCTCTCCGGAACGACCTCCAAACAGAACGCCAACCCGGAGCTTTTTCCGGCGATTCATAATATCTTCTTACCCAGCGCGGAGGTGATCAGGCCGACGCCCAGAATCGAGGTTTTGTTCATGAGATCAATGATGGGGTTCACCTCAACCACGTCCAGGGCGAGTATCTTGCCGCTGTCGGCGATCATCTCCAGGGCGAGATGCGCCTCACGAAAGGTGAGGCCGCCGCGCACGGGCGTGCCCACTCCCGGGGCTTCTGAAGGGTCCATCACGTCCATGTCAAATGAAACCATGAAGCCGGCGGCATCGCGGGAGGCGAGCGCAAGACTTTTCTCCATCACGCTGCGCATCCCTTGCTCGTCAACGTCACGCATGGTGAAGACGTGGACGCCGGATTTCCTGATGATCCGTTGCTCGCGGGCGTCGAGATCGCGCGCGCCGATCAGCACGCATTTTCCGGCCTCAACTTTGGGTGAAAAATCCTCGATGCGGGTCAGCTCCTCCGGGCCTAGGCCCAGGGAAGCGGCGAATGGCATTCCGTGAATGTTACCGCTGGGGCTGGTCTCCGGGGTGTTCATGTCGCCGTGGGCGTCAATCCAGAGGAGTCCCACGCTCTCGGAACGGTCATGGAAAAACTTCGAGACGCCGGCTACGGTCCCGATGGCAATAGAATGATCGCCGCCCAATGAAAGCGGGAAAAAGCCATCAGCCAGCGCCTGCCGGGTGTGCTTGGCCACCTGGGTACAGGCTTCCGTAATCTCTTTCAGGTATTTCGCGCGCCGTTCACCGAAGGGCTGCTCCTCCGCAATCCTGACGTGAATATTACCGCGGTCTTCAATGGTGTGGCCGAGAGCGCGGATAGCTCCGTTGAGGCCTGCGGCGCGCAGCGCGGAAGGCCCCATATCCACGCCACGCCGTTCCTGTCCGAGATCCAGAGGCACGCCGAGAATCCGGATTTTCACGCTTTCACTCCCGTAAGCGATCATACATGAGGTTCATTGGAAACTCATCGAAGAACGAGATTCTTTTGATTCCTCCGCCAAAGCCGCCTTGGGAGCAGGACCCGCAGCAAAAAGCATCACGCAAAGGCGAAAAACAAGTTGAAAGTCAAAAGTTGAAAGACTTCTCCTTATAAACTTTCGACTCTCGACTTTGAACTTTCAACTTGTCTTGGCGTCTTTGCGAGAGGATGTTAATTTTTTCACGACTCCGCACCGGCTGGCATCGGGTCAGTTGCTTCGGTGCGCTTAGCCAATTGGCGTCCGCTTTCGGAATCCACTCCCCTTCTTCTATCGCGGTCAGTAGCGCACCGCTATGACAGGGTGCACAGCCTGGAGCGCGCCTTTCCTCCCCCGCGAGCGTACTCCTATTCCATTGTCTTTTCTCCTCAACCGGATGCGCTGGACATGACAATTCCCAGCCGCGCCCTTAAAGTAGGCACGAGGAGCCGGAAAATAAACAAACCGCCCAAACATCAGGCGGTTTGTTTGCGAGGAGACTCGTATTCTGAACTTTCGTTCCGCGCATCGAGCGTTTTCTCCGCTCAAGGCACCGTAGCGTCTCCATGCCCGGTTGCCGGATTCAGCCCGCAGGCTGAACCACTCCTGATGCTCATCTTCAATATCCGCAAAGCAGGCGATGAAGGCAAGTTGAACCTTGCTAATAATTGCTGGCGCGGAAAATCATGGGTTTCCTTTGAGCGGCTGCTTCGCTCTTACGACCCGGACGTGATTGTGGGCGAGTGGCGATACAGGCAACGGCAGCTCGCGCAAGTGCGGCAGCGCAGGTGCTAAAGCAGTCCAGGAAAATCCTTACCCACCTGCTCTCGCCAAAAGCCTTCGCAATCGCGTTCCGAATCTTCGAACAGGATCTCGAAGTCTCCCTCTGTAGGCCCGCCTGGCTTGAGAATTCGAACTATCTGCCAAGCTCCGTTTGGCGTCAGGTTTTTTGCCAGGTTAGTGGGAATTCCATTCGCGGAAGTGGTAATTGGATATCTAGGTTGGGACTGAATTTTCATTGTGGTCTCCGAAGCGTAGCTATTGCCGAACGTGAACACAAATACCGAACTCCTCCAGAAGCTTCCTCACCTCGGACTCACTCATGGACGTTGCGGCTGCCCGCTGCGGCGCTTTCGCCAGTAAGGCTTCCCCCAGTCCGCCAATGGCCTCCCAGTGTTGGGAGACCATCTCCTCAGCTTTCCCCCGTAGCTCACCTTCCGTGTTACCTCTGGCTGCGGAGTTCGTCGGATGCATCTCTTCCAAAAGCTTGCGGACGGTTGTCATGTCAGAGGCACAAGCGTCTTCAGGGAGATCGGCCTCGTTAAAGTACCGCCTCTGCGCGACACATTCAGCGTATAGAGCGATGACGGTTCGCCTCCGCTCAAGCTGATCTAAGGGTTTGGCGGCAACGTCGCCCGGTGACCTGTGCGAGTAATGCGAGACACCCGACCCCCTCCCGTCCACGCAGACGCCGCTCTCTTCCAGGGGTAGGCCTTGGAGTGCCGCTACGACCTCATGGCCGGCTTCGTGATACGCAG